>JAUVMD010000027.1 GCA_030600405.1 Nitrospirota bacterium | reverse complement strand
CTCAACACGGGAGTTCGATTTGGGCGTCTTCAATGCAGGGGATTATGTTCAAGCGGTCAACCGGAAACAGGAATCGGAAACCATTTCCAAGGTGCTGTATCCCAACGATCAAAACATGTGGGGCAAGGAACTGCGTTTAAAGCAGGAATATTTTTTCGTCTCCGCGTCCCTGCAGGACATCATTCGCCGATACAAACGAACCCACGCGACTTACGAAAATTTCAGCAGTAAAGTGGCCATTCAACTAAACGATGCCCATCCGGCGCTCGCCATACCGGAGTTGATGCGCATTCTGGTCGATGAGGAATGCCGCCCATGGGAGGAAGCCTGGGAGGTCGTGGTGGAAACCTGCGCCTTTACTAACCATACCGTCCTTCCGGAAGCCTTGGAAAAATGGACCGCGGAATTGATGGGACATGTCCTTCCTCGTCACCTGGAAATCATTTATGAGATCAATCGCCAATTTCTAGAACAAGCCCGAAAAAAATACCCCCAAGACGAGAAACGTATCGAACGGCTGTCTCTGATAGAGGAAAAGCCCGTTAAGTCTATCCGCATGTCCAACCTCGCTATCGTCGGAAGCCATGCCGTTAACGGAGTCGCCCAACTTCATTCAGAGATTTTAAAAACCAAGGTGTTCAAGGATTACAACGATCTGTTTCCCGACCGGTTCCACAATATCACCAATGGCATCACACAACGGCTCTGGTTGAAATCCTGCAACCCGGAACTGGCCGAACTCATCACGGAAACGGTGGGTGAGGAGTGGACCACACATCTGGATATCCTCCGGCAACTGCTTCCTTACGTAAAAGATGATGATTTCCGCCAACGCTGGCGAGAAGTGAAACAAAACAGCAAAGCGCGCCTGGCACGACATGTCCAGCAGGAACTCTCCATTGAGCTGAATCCGGAATCTCTGTTCGACGTCCAGGTCAAGCGCATCCACGAATACAAACGTCAGTTATTGTGCGCATTGCATGCGGTAGCCCTTTACAATCGCCTGAAGGAACGTCCTTGTACGGAGTGCGTTCCCCGAACTATCATCTTTGCCGGCAAAGCGGCGCCCGGTTATGAGATGGCCAAGCTTGTTATCAAGCTGATCACCAGTATTGCAGATAAGGTCAATGGCGATCCCGATACCTCGGACCAACTCAAAGTGGTCTTCGTTCCCAATTACAGTGTCACCAAGGCCGAGTGGATCATCCCCGGGGCGGACCTGTCGGAGCAGGTATCGACAGCCGGGCATGAAGCTTCAGGAACGGGCAACATGAAGTTGGCGTTGAATGGCGCCTTAACCATCGGCACGCTGGACGGAGCCAATATCGAAATCAGAGACCGGGTCGGTGAGGATAATATTTTTATTTTCGGGTTGACGGCGGAGGAAGTCGAACAAACAAGGAAGGCAGGATACCACCCTAGAGATTATTACGAATCGAACCCTGAACTCAAGCAGGCGCTTGATATGATACGGGACGGATACTTTGCCCCCAACCATCCTCATATTTTTTTACCGGTTGTGGACTCTTTGCTGAACCATGGCGATCATTACCGGGTGTTGGCCGATTTCGGCGATTACGTGCAAACTCAAAAAAAAGTGGAGGCCCTGTATCTGGAACCCGAAAACTGGACTCGAAAGTCTATAATCAATTCTGCTAATATGGGGTTCTTTTCGAGTGACCGGTCCATCCGCGAATATTGCCGCCTGATCTGGGGTATCGAACCTTAACTCAAACATCGACTGCTATCCTGCTTTTCCGACATGCTGGTGTTTAAAAAAAATATCTACTTGGACCTCCTCCTCCCGAAAAATTCTTCCGGCAACAAAGAGTTTCGCGATGAAGAAGATCCCAGTCCCTTTCCCTACCATTTCATTTATAAAGCACTGTCCAACGCCCAGAGTCTGTTTCAGGAAATCAAGGAAATGAAGGAGCAGAAAATTTCCAATCAGCTGGACATTCTGTTTCCTCACGCTTCCCGTTTGGGAGGAACAGAAATTTTGAGCGATCTTTCGCGCCGGTTGTTCATCAGCCTGACTCATCGTCAAACCTGGTTTACGATGAATTGCTATCACCTGTGCTTTCTATACGATTGCCTTCTGGATATCGTCGAAGATTACAGTTATAACAATGAAGCGGAGCGCCGGAAACTGTTTCCTGAAATGGAAGGACGGGCATTGGATTTCAATCGATTCCTCCTTGAATACTTTTTCAATACGACCTTTCTCATCGCACCGGAACGATTCAACCGAATGAGTCCAGAGGAAAGAAAACAGTTGCTAAGATCGCCGGATTTTGGACAGGACTTCCCTCAACTGAAACGGTTTTCCGATCCAGAGGATCTGACACTAGCCAAGGTGATCAACTGCGTCCAGCCCGAACCGGAGGAAATAGTGCTGAAACCATTGGAACAAAATCCCTATATTCTCTGATGAAACCGGCCAAATGGCCTCCCATCCCTGCAAGTATATTTGTTAGAATGCAACCGGACGAGACGAAGTTGAAACCCGTCTGTCCTCTTTGAATCCACGTTAGCTTTCACCTATTGAGGTTCCTTTGCAGAAAGTTGTCACCGCAAGTGAAATGCAGGCAATTGACCGTTCCGCGATCGAAGAATTTGGCATTCCCGGTCTGGTGCTGATGGAAAACGCGGGGCTGGCGGCGGCTTCCCTGATTCATGAAAACGTCCCCGATTTGCTGGAGAAAAAAGTCGTTATCGTGTGCGGTAAAGGCAACAACGGTGGCGACGGATTTGTGATTGCGAGGCATCTGTTCATTGACGGGGTCAAGGTGGAAATTCTGTTGCTGACAAGGAGAAAGCAATTGAAATCTGATGCCAGGGTCAATGCCGACATTGCGTGCAAAATGGGAGTCCCCATTCATGAAGTCACCGAAAAAAATTTCCAAGCTCAAAATCATCTCCTCCGGCATTGTGACATCATTGTCGATGCCCTGTTCGGCACCGGCCTTTCCAAACCTGCCGGAGGATTTTACGAAAAAGTCATCAAAAAAGTAAATGCTTCCCAGAAATACGTGATCGCGGTCGATATTCCTTCCGGAGTGGATTCCGACTCCGGTCATTTGATCGGTCCGCATATCAAGGCCAACGTTACCGCCGCATTGGCATTGTTAAAACGCAGTCATCTTTTGTTCCCCGCCGCAGAAAGTATGGGTGAAATCCAGATACTCGACATCAGCATCCCCCATGAGGCCGTTGAGAAGCAGGATATCCCGGTGGCTTGGCTGGAATTGGAAGATATTCAATCGTTGTTACCCAAAAGGCCTACCAATACTCATAAAGGAGAATACGGGCACACTCTGGTGATCGCGGGCTCCAAGGGCAAGGGAGGGGCTGCCGGGTTGACGGGTTTAGCCGCCTTACGAGCCGGAGCGGGACTGGTCACCCTGGCGGTTCCTGAATCCTGCCATCAGGCCTTCGAATTCAATCCTCTGGAAACCATGACTGTTGCTTTGCCGGAAACCAAAAGCGGATGTATCTCTACGAAAGCCATAGATACCATCATAAAAAGTCTAAAGGGGAAAACCGCGCTGGCTGTCGGCCCGGGACTGTCCACTGATAAAGAAACTGTTCAATTGCTGGAAGCCCTTCTGCCTCAGGTAGAGTGTCCGCTGGTCATCGATGCCGATGGCATTAATGCCTTCGGTAAAAGTGGAAAACTCCTCGGCCAAATTCATGCCGATATGGTATTAACTCCTCATCCCAAGGAAATGTCCCGCCTTTCCGGGTGGAGTGTGCAGGATATTCTGGACCAGAGGATTGAACGGGCGGGTGAGTTCGCGCAGGAGAACAATGTCACCCTCCTCCTCAAGGGAGCCCGCACTTTGGTGGCATTTGCAGAGGGCACGGTCCTGATCAATCCCACTGGCAATCCTGGTATGGCGACAGCCGGAACCGGAGACGTGTTGACCGGCCTGATCGCAGGATTGATCTCACAGGGATTGAGTGTGCCTTCTGCAACTGCAGCGGGAGCTTTCATTCATGGAATGGCGGGTGACCTTTATGCGGAAGCCAATCATGAAATCCCGCTCATCGCCAGCGATCTTCTGGATAAAGTCCCGGAGACCATTAAGAGGATTCTCACTTGAACCTACAGTTTGAAACCCATTCTCCCAACGACACGCTGAGTCTGGGAAAGAAGATTGGACGGCATTTAGAAGCCGGGGATATCGTTTTGCTGTTCGGAGACCTGGGTGCCGGAAAAACCACCCTTACCCAGGGAATCGCGCGGGGTCTGGGAGTCGCCAAGGAAGAATATGTCCGAAGCCCAAGCTTCACCCTGGTGAACGAGTACCCGGGCAAGGTTCCCGTGTTTCATGTCGATCTGTACCGGATTGCCTCATCCCAAGAGTTGGAAGACTTGGGTCTGGAGGAAGTTTTTTCAAGTGAGGGAGTTTCTATCGTGGAATGGGCGGAGAAATTATTTATCCGCGAAGACGCCTCCATTCCTCTGCTTGGAATCGAACGATGGATAGCAATCCATATTACAATAGAAGAGGAGGAATCCAGAAAACTTGACTTAAAAACCCACAATATGGAGTCCACAGAACACCCTGTTTTCACTTTACATTAAATGTGCATTATGGCAATATCCAAATTGGTACATCATTTGCATAGCCACAGAAAACTTCCTCATGCAAAAAAATAACATTAGAAAAATTTTATTGGGCTTAATTCTGTTGTTAATGATTTTATCCGCATTCAGTTTGATTAAGTCATTGAATAAAGGAGCCTTACCTGTAGAGACTCTGAAAATGATGAGCAAGAACGTCGATATCGAGATCAAAAATTTTAAGGTGTCCAATGAAGTATTAGGTGATAAGAATTGGGAAATTAAGGCAAAATCCGCAAAGGTAAAGAATGAGGAGAACAAAATTATCCTGACAGACGTGAATGTGACTTTGAATGCCGACGAAAACCGGAAATCTACCATTTCAGCCGATACCGGCACCATAAACCGCGAAACCAAAGATATCCAATTGGAGGGAAATATTAAATTTAAGGCGGATGCGAACAACTTTTTCGGTCAATTTCAAAAACAGAATGAAGTTTCAAAAAAACCCGATAACCAGTAAAGGATGCGGCCCTTGCAAATCCTCAAACCCCTAATATTATTTTTAATCAGTCTTTCCTTTTTGGGAATGAACCCTGTAAATGCCTTTTCCGAAAAATCCAAGGATGCCTTGAAAAAGGAGCAGGAGAAGCAACCCATAGAAATTCAATCCGATAAGTTGCGGTCGGTGAATGAAGGTAAAAAGTTCATTTTTTCGGGAAACGTATTGAGCACCTGGGGTGATTTGGAAATAAAATCCGATATTTTGGAGGTGTATGCCAATCCAAAAAGCAAAGTAGACCGGAAAAAAGCCCCCGAAGACGTCGGCCAGGCGAGTCAGGACCTGGAAAAAATTATTGCTATCGGCAATGTGTATATTAAGAAGGGAGACCGGCGGGCCAAGGGTGACCGCGCGCACTATGATAATAAAAAACAGATCATTATCATTACCGGAAAACCCCATGCCACTGCCTGGGAGGCGGAAAATGTCATAAAAGGCGGGGAAATGATCTTTCACCTGGAAAAGGATTTATTCGAGGTAAAGGACCGGGTGCGCCTGGTTCTTTTTCCCAAAAACCCGCCTCCAGAAAAGAAAAGATAACTGAATCCCATACGGTAAAACTCAAGGCCGTCTCCCTATAAAAAACTGTGCAAAGTCTCAAAACGAATAAGCTGGTCAAGGCCTATAAAAACCGACGGGTGGTCAACCGCGTCAGTATTGAGGTACAACAGGGCGAGATAGTCGGCCTGCTAGGACCTAACGGTGCGGGGAAAACCACCACTTTTTATATGGTTGTGGGCCTTACCCGGCCCGATTTGGGCCAAGTTTTGCTAGACCAGGAAGATGTGACCGCTTACCCTATGTATATGAGGGCGCAGAGAGGAATCAGTTATCTCCCCCAGGAGCCGTCCATTTTCCGAAAATTAACGGTTGAAGAAAACAGTCTGGCAGGATTGGAACCTCAGAAAATTTCCTATACGGCAAAGATCAAACAGGTCCGTTCCTTAATGGATGAATTTAATATTGCGCATATTCGGGAAGCCAAGGGGTTTACCCTCTCTGGGGGCGAAAGGCGGAGAGTCGAAATCAGCAGAGCTTTAGCGACCTCGCCCGCTTTTATTTTACTGGATGAACCTTTTGCCGGGATTGACCCGATCGCTGTTTCGGACATTCAATCCATTGTGCAGAAGCTGAAAACCAAAGGGATCGGCGTTTTGATCACGGACCATAATGTCCGGGAGACCTTAAGTATCACGGACCGCGCCTATATTATCAACGAGGGCAAAATCATCGCCGCCGGTGATCCTGATACTATCGCCGATGATCCCAAAGTGAGACAAACTTATTTAGGGGAAAAATTTACCCTTTAAACCCCGTTTGAGTAGAGAGATTGCCCATGGCAATGGAGATGAAGTTAACTTTCAAGCAAGAGATGCGGCTGGTGCCGACTCCCATGCTACAGCAGGCGATCAAGCTTCTCCAGCTCTCACGCCTCGAATTGACCCAGGTGGTGCACCAGGAAATGGTGGAAAATCCCATCCTGGAAGAAATCCTGGAGGAGGAAGAAGAGGAACTGGAACAAAAACCAGAAAATCCTGAAGACCCTTCCCTCGACTCCATCGGCCAGACTCAAGAAGAACCCCCTTCCGAAAAAGAAAATGATCCGCTCGAATACGAGAAGGATTGGGATAATTATATCCAGGACAACCTGTCACAAGGAAGTTCCGCGGACAACTATACTGAAAGACCTTCCATAGAAGCGACCTATAAGAAAGAAGCCACCCTGGCCGATCATCTGATGTGGCAGTTGAATCTATCGGTGAACGAAGATTTAGACAAATTCATCGGATCCATCATTATCGGCAATATCCAAAATGACGGGTACTGCATCGCCGAACTGGGAGAAATCGCGGAAATCAGCCAATCCTCTGAAGAGAATGTTTTAAGGGTTCTTAAAATCATCCAAACCTTTGAGCCAAACGGAGTTGGCGCTCGAACCCTAAAGGAATGCCTTTTGACTCAGGCTAAAGTATTGCTGGAACGTCTGCCTCTAGTGGAAACCCTGATCGAAAATTATCTTGAACGCTTGAACGAGAGGTATTATCAGAAAATCGCCTCCGAACTCAAGATTACGGTGGAAGAAATCATCGCCGCGGTTAACACCATCAAAACTTTCGATCCCAAACCGGGGCTTCAGTTTAGTTCCGAGGGCATTGACTACGTCATCCCCGACCTGGTGGTGGTGAAGACGAATACAGGATATGACGTTGTGTTAAACGACGACGGTCTTCCCAATATCAAAATCAGCCCTTATTACCATCATCTTTTGAAAAACACATCCGAACCCAAAACCAAGGAATACCTCAAAAAGAAACACCAAGCAGCTGAGTTTTTAATTAAAAGTATCGACAAGAGGCGGGAAACGATTTACAAGGTTGGAAAAAGTATTATCAAACTGCAGGTAGAGTTCCTGGACCACGGCCTGTCTCACCTCAAACCCATGGTCCTGAAGGATGTGGCACGGGATATCGAAATGCACGAATCCACCGTAAGCCGGATCACCACCAATAAATACATCGATACCCCTCAAGGCATTTTTGAGCTTAAATTCTTTTTCCACAGCGGCATCAAATCATTTATCGGAAATAACGACATGTCCTCCGTCCGGGTCAAAAACATGATCCAGGAAATCATCAAATCGGAGGACCCTATGAACCCCCTGACGGACGACGAGATGGTGGAAGCTTTAGTGAAGCGAAACGCCAAAATCGCCCGGCGAACGGTGACCAAATACCGTAAAGAGCTGAGTATTCTTCCTGCCAGCAAACGGAAGAAAATTTATTGATCCTCTCTTTCATCCCTTGAAATTTTTGATGGACCATACTACTCTTTAACCCCCAATCAACCTGCTTTTTAGGAGAAAGCCCTTATGAAATTGACGGTCGCAGGAATAAAGATAAAGGTGACTCAAGCGATCGAGGATCACTTGCACAAGAAAATTGAGAAGTCCCTGAAAAATCTGCCGGGGTCCGCAGATATTCACGTTGCTCTAACCGTCGAAAAGTACCGGCATTTCGCGGAAGTCACCGTTAAAAATAAAGGGTATACCGTGCATGGGGAATCCGAAACCAATGATCTGTACACCGCCATGGATGAAGCCGTGGAAAAGGCAGAAAAACAGCTCAAAAAACATAAAGACCGGTCCAAAACTCTTAAAATAAAACATAATGCCGCAGAAAAAGACAAGCAAATCGATTGACCCATTAAATAACCGCCTTTTCCTTTCAACATATAATAAACTGGCCAAATTCTTTCATGAAGATCAGCGATATACTTAAAGAGGATTACATCATCGCGGATTTGGAGGCTGGTGACAAGGAGGGAACTTTAAGCGAAATTTCACTTTTTTTGAAGCACAAGGGAGCCATTCCGGACCACGGAAAATTGCTTCAAGCGCTTTTGGACCGGGAACAATTAGGAAGCACGGGAATCGGCGACAACATGGCCATTCCCCACGCTAAATACGAGGGCATTGAGCAAATTATCACAGTGTTCGCCCGGTCCCGGAAAGGCGTCGATTTCCAATCTCTGGACCGAAAACCCGTCCACTTTATTTTCCTGCTACTGGCTCCCCCTGCATCGACCGGGTTGCACTTGAAGGCTTTAGCCAAAATTGCCCGGCTGTTTAAAAACCCGTCCCTGCGTGAAAATATTTTAAAGGCGGAGAATGCCGATACCATTCACTCTTTGATTTTTGAAGAAGATTCCAAAATCAGCTAGACCCGCCGAGTGCTGGCGGATTATTCACTTTTTCTGAGAGAGTTTCGTGTATTCCGGAAGCGCCGTATCCAGCGGAGTAGCCATCGGTAAAGCCTACCTGCTTGACCGAACCAAGGTCTGCGTCATTAAACGCAGTATTCCCGAAAAAGAAATAGAAATGGAGATTAAGCGCCTGCGCGATGCGATTGAAATGTCCAAGGCTCAGATGAAGGACACCAAACAAAGGGCCAGCTCCATCGCCGACAAGTACGCCATCATCCTCGATACCTATACCCTTCTACTGGAAGATGACATGCTCGTCAACGAAACCATCGAAATCATCAAGCGGGAACGCTCCAACGCCGAGTGGGCCCTGACGATGACTCTCGAAAAATTCACCAACCTGTTCAACAACATCAACGACGACTATTTAAAGGGCAAGAAGGATGACCTGGACCTGGTGGTCCATGGGGTCATCAAGAACCTGATCGGCCACCACCAGGAAAGCTTGGCGGATATCGATGAACCGGTCATCATCATCACCCATGAATTGAGCCCCTCGGACACCATCATAATGTCCAAAACCTATATCCTTGGAATGGCCACCGAAGTAGGCGGCAAAACTTCACACGTCGGCATTTTTGCTTCTGCCCTGGGAATACCGGCAGTAGTCGGCCTGGGCAATCTCACCGAGTTCGTCAACTCCGGTGATACCGTGATTATCGACGGCATTCAGGGTGAGGTGATCGTTGATCCTGATAAAGAGCAATTAAGTCACTATCAAAAAAAGCAGAAAAATTACCAACG
>JAUVMD010000015.1 GCA_030600405.1 Nitrospirota bacterium | reverse complement strand
GGACGTCGTCAGTGTGCGTGGGTGGTGACCCCATTTTTCTATCACCCACAGGGACAGCCGCCCGCTCAATCCACAGGCGATCATCGACCCGGAAAGCACAAACGCCCCCAGAATGAAAAACACCGCCCGGTTGCCGAAAAAAGAATATACCTGGGAGGCATCCATGATGCCCATCAGAGGCACCGCACCGATCACCAACAGGCTGGTCGCAGACAGGGGAATCACGTTGCTCGACCACAGGCTGACGCACAGGAAAAACAGGCACAGGACCTTGTAACCCTCGACGGATAGGCCCTCCGGGGTATCCCTGCCCAGCAGAACAAAAAACAGGATCAAAAGCACCGCCACCACGATGCCCCGCCGCATGCGGTCAAAAATCACGATCCACAGGGGACGGCGATCAAAAACCACCTTTTGGGATTCGTTTTTTTCGGGTTCGCTGCCAGATGTCATTGGATTAAATTCAAGAGTTTAAAGGGATTCAACCTACCTCAATCACGGGCTCGTTTCAATACTATAACTACCGCTCACGGGTGGGAAACAGTCTCAGGACTCAATTCCGGGTGGAAACCGACCGGTTTGGCGATATAATTTACTTTTTTGAAATTTTTGTTCGCATGGAAACCTTAAAATGTTAATTTAGTATTATACTTGAGGGTTTTTCGTCTGACTGCCCCGAAAACTGAACCGCAACCCCCTCCCTACGGAGATTGTATATGGGAATGACCATTACCGAAAAAATCCTGGCAAACCACGCCGGCAAAACATCCGTCGCCCCCGGTGACAACGTCTGGGTCGATGTCGACGTATTGATGACTCATGACGTGTGCGGGCCGGGCACCATCGACATCTTCAAAAAACAATTCGGCCAGAACGCGAAGGTCTGGGACCCGGAAAAAGTGGTGATCCTTCCGGATCATTTTATTTTTACCGCCGATCCCCACGCCAACCGTAATATCGAAATCATCCGCGCCTTCGCGAAGGAGCAAAAGCTTCCTTATTATTATGATGTTGGGACCGAGAATTACAAGGGCGTTTGTCATATCGCCCTGGCACAGGAGGGGCACAACCGGCCCGGCGAAGTCCTGTTCGGCACCGATTCGCATACCTGCACTTCCGGCGCCTTCGGCATGTTCTCCACCGGCATCGGCAACACCGACGCCGCGTTTATCCTCGGCACCGGCAAACTGTGGGTCAAGGTACCCGAAGCCATGCGCTTCGAATGGACCGGCACCTTTCCGCCTTACATCATGGCCAAGGATATTCTCCTGCACGTGATCGGCGACATCGGATGCGACGGCGCCACCTACCGTACCATGGAATGGGCGGGCGACGCGGTCTACCGGTTCTCCATGGAAGAACGCATGACCCTGTGCAATATGGCCATCGAAGCGGGCGGTAAAAATGCTGTGATCGAAGCGGACGACACCACCTTCGACTACCTGAAAGGCCGCACTGACAAGCAGGGCACGGTGCATCATTCCGACGCGGACGCCAAATACTGCTTCAATAAAACCTACAAGGCCGACGAACTGGAGCCGGTGGTGGCTAAGCCGCACTCGCCGGACAACCGCGCGCTGGCACGGGAATGCAAGGACGTCAAGCTAGACCGGTCCTATATCGGCTCGTGTACCGGCGGCAAGATCACCGACTTTATCGCTGCCGCTGAAATTTTGAACGGTGAAAAGGTGAAGATCGATACCTACATCGTACCCGCCACAGTCGACGTGGAGCAGGACCTGCACAAGGAAACCATCGACGGCAAAACGCTGGCACAGATTTTCGAGGATGCCGGGGCGCGCATCGGCGAGCCGTCCTGCGCCGCCTGTCTCGGCGGACCCAAAGACACGTTCGGCCGGACCCATGGCACGGAAGTGGTGATCTCCACCACCAACCGGAATTTTCCGGGACGCATGGGATCGAAGGAAGCGGCGGTCTACCTCGCGTCTCCCTACACCGCCGCGGCATCGGCGTTGACCGGGTTCGTGACCGACCCGCGGGAATTCATTCCGGCCCGGGTGTAACCGTCATCGAATACTTTTTAAGGAACGTTTGATTTATGAAAAAGAAAATTCAAGGCCGCGCCTTTGTGCTGGGCAAAAACATCGACACCGACCAGATCATCCCCGCTGAGCATCTGGTTTACAGTTTGAGCGATCCTGAAGAGAGCAAGAACTACGGCAAGTTCGCGTTGTCCGGCGTGCCGGGAAAAGACTCGGGCCTGCCGAAGGGGAACATTCCGTTCGTGGAGGACGGCCAGTACCGGTCGCAGTTCAACATCATCATCGGCGGATCCAATTTCGGGTGCGGCTCCTCGCGCGAACACGCCCCCGCCTGCATGGAAATCGCCGGCGTTCAGGCGGTGGTGGCGGAAAGTTATGCCCGCATTTTTTACCGTAACTCCATCGACGGCGGATTCTTCATACCGCTTGAGGCGAAACAAAAATTAACGGAAGAAATCCAAACCGGGGACGAGATCACCATCGATCTGCAAACCTACACCCTCACCAACGAAACGCAGAAAAAAACCTATTCCCTGAATTCCCTGGGCGACGTGATCGACATCATTGAAGCCGGTAACATTTTTGAATACGCCAGGAAATCGGGACTGATTCCCAGCTGAGGCGGACCTTATGAGAGGAGTTATCGGGCTGGTTCTAATACTCATCACTCCTCTACCATTGGGGGCCGCTTCGCCCGTTCAACCCACGGCAATGATCACCGTCGCTCCCGGCGAATTCATCATGGGAAACTCCGAAATAGATATCGAGTGGGCGGCCAAAACTTTTTTCTCCGAGTCCCTGGATTACTACCGCGACGAAACCCCGGCCCACACAGTGGAGTTACCAGTTTATAAGATCGACATAACCGAAGTGACGATGGGTCAATATCGGTTGTATATGGAACAAACCGGCGTTTCGGCTCCTAAGTTCATGGACAACGACCGGTTTAATCAGAATTCCCAGCCGGTGGTGGGCGTCACCTGGCAGGAAGCGGCGGATTACTGCGCAACGATGGGTAAACGCCTGCCCACCGAAGCGGAATGGGAAAAGGCCGCGCGGGGCACGGATGGCCGCTATTACCCCTGGGGCAACGAACCTGACGCAACTAAAGCCAACATCCGGGGAAAAAAAGATGGCTACCGCTATTCCGCGCCGGTCGGCCTTGATCAGTACGGAGTCAGCCCTTATGGCCTCCGCGATATGGCCGGCAATGTCTGGGAATGGACAGCGGACTGGTATCAGCCGCATGCAGGGAATACCCATCTCAACGATTTTTACGGTGAACAATACAGGGTGATCAAGGGCGGCTCGTGGTTTTCTAACATGGATCTGGCAAGGATCACAGTGCGGGGCAAGGGCCTCCCGGATCGCCGCTACAATTATCTCGGCTTCAGGTGCGCGAAATAGTTTATAGTGGCGAAATTAAACAACCGAACTCATAAAGGCAACCTCCTGATGAAACTCTGCAAAAATTTCGTCCTGCTCGTATTGTCCCTTGGAATACTCCTGCCCGCCTGCCGTTCCGGCAACGACGGCGTAACGGGGGCCAGCGCCAGGGCGCGGATGGACGTGCCGAAACTTATCGAATCGGGCACCAGTGAAGACGGCACGAGCGTCAACCTCAATAACAAGCGGATAGGCCTCAAAGGCGTCCGAATTCTTGCGGAAACTGAAAAGGTTAAAAACGTCCGGTCCCTGGCTTTGAAAACAAACAAGCTGGGCGATGAGGGCGTAGCCATCCTGGCGGAATCGCCGACCTTTCAAAGTGTCGAAAAGCTATTCCTATGGGACAACCAGGTCACTGTCGGCGGGATTAAAAGCCTGGTGAAGTCGGCCCACTTCAATAATCTCACGGAACTCAACCTGATGAGAAACCAGTTGGGGGACGAGGGGGTGAAGCTTCTGGTGCAGTCCGAGAAGGTGGGACAGATAACTCTGCTGGACCTGGGTGCAAATGAAATCGGGGATGCAGGAGCCATCGCCATTGCCAATTCGCCGCATCTTGAAAACCTCAAGCGACTGGACCTGTTCCGCAATAAAATCAGTTCGAAAGGGATCGAAGCCCTGATCCGTTCCAAACATCTGCCGAATCTGGAATTCCTGGACCTCACGGCCAATGCGGTGGACATTGAACAGATTCCGTTCCTGGAAAAAATGGCGGACCTGCCCAACTTAAAGGTTTTGATTATTCAGTAGGTGAGGAGAAAAATCCCAAGGGTCAGAAACGGATGTGAATCCCAACCGTGATGACCGGGTAGAATTTAAAGTCGCTCAAACTATCTTCCAGCTTCTTTTGCTCGATGGCCAAATCGATCGGGGGCACCAAACCGGCACTTTCCGTTAACAAGACATCAGGACTGCCCTGATAAAACGCGCCAATATCCAGCGAAAATCCTATAGCGATCGGCAAATCGAGTGTATTGTCGTCCGCCGCATTACCCCAGCCGATCCCCAGGTAAGGAGCAAATTCATTCGACCAGGAGACATGAGCGTTCAAAGTCGTGGTTCCGATACCCATTCCCAAACCTACATCACTTGCGTCCACGGTGGAGAATAAATCCGCTTCGTTCTTGTTGTAATACACACCCCCGGTGATCCGGAAGCTCCCATGAAACGGATGAAGGTCGAGGAGAAGGGGAACGGATTCCAAATGCACGTCGCTTTTATAATTGATCCCCGCCTGGGTGGTGGAAGGGCGTATTTCTCCAAAGTTGTAACCGGTTCTTAAGTTCAGCCAATTGCTGATCAGAGGCACGGTCAAGTCGGCCCCCAGTCCGGTGGTCCCCACTTTGGCAGTCACACCGACTACGGCCTGCGCCTGGAGTGGAAACAGTAAAAGCATCATCCCGATTACGAGTTGCAATCCAAATCTTCGGATTCCCCCGATATTTTGCCTGGCCACCATTGGATTTTCCTCCCAAACAGAAAAAATTGATTGGTTGAATTGCCGGAATCTAAAAACAAAAATTTTTCATGGTACTGGCTTACAATTCAATAACTTAGTCTAACTCAATCCCGGAGAAAAATAAATAAAATAACATACACAGTTAATTTGATTTCCATTGAAAAATCGTGTTTAATGCTTGAGTCACCCTTTTGTGGCAGAACGATTTTCAATCGATTGAAAGGAATGTCTCATTGGCGGAGTCCAAGCTGTAGGGAAAAATGTTGATGGCTCTCGACGCTGCCAACGCCGCCAACGTGTCCATCTCCGAAGATCCGGCCTCCGCCTAACCCGGCTTTACTTAGAAGATAGGGTTACACGACATTTGTTCTCACATCCTCCCAGCCGGCCCAGTCGGTCCCCTTTGAGTACCGCATAAATTTCAAATGAATGCTTTTCCGATGCCCATGTGCTGGTATCCAACACCATACTCCATTGCGATTTGAGAACGGCCTCGGTCCCATACTTGCGAGAGATATCCGGACGAGGGACCTGTTGAGAAATAAATAACTGGCTCGCTCTCCCTTCATGAACCACCATCAATCTTTTCACCGGCGTCTGAGTTTCCGGGTCCACCGCCCAACCGCCCACCAGTACCTTGCTCCGCGATTCTCCTGATCGTTGCTGAACAATTTCCACAAAACCAGCGGGCATCTCAATCACCTGTGACGCATGAAACAGATTTTGTCCTCTGAACAACAAAGGGTTTTTGAGAACTGTCATCTGCTGAGTTTCCCATTCCTCGGGCGACGTCTGGCGTTTTTTCTTTTGGGTATACGGGTCAAGATGGAAAAACACTTTGCGGCCCCCTTCGCTATTGATGGGACTCTGGCCTAGAATCCGGGAAAAATCCTGGATCATCTGTAGACCCTCATCCGCATAACCCATGCGGTCCAGGTAAATACCATGAAAACCCGAGAACACCAGAATATCGACCATATCCTGTGCGGGAAGCAGGGACACATTTTGTTGCCAGATATTGGTTTCGCGCCCGGTGATCGCCCCATAACTCCACTTCACTGTTCGGGTATGCAGATAACCCCGCACATGATCGTAGGGAATCATCCGGGAGGGCCCTTTATCGATTGGGAACCCCACAAAGGGCAGTTGAAACACCATGGCCCCCTCTGGCAGGGCTTGCTCAATCCGTTTAAAAAATGAAGCGTCCCTTTCAAACTGTTTTTTGGTGAGAGGATAAGGCGTTTTGAATGACATAGGCGTTTGATCCAATAAACCGAAAACCAATATCACCCCACACACTGCATAACCCACCAAGTATGACAACTGCGTTCTCAAGAACTTTTTGTAGACATAGGCCAGTAACAAAGTAAAAGCAAAGATCGCGAAAAATTCGATAAAAATGCTGATCCGGTTGTACGCTCGGATTTGCGAGTTGATAAAATAAGCAAAGAGAGAGCTGAACCCGCCTACCGTACCCAGCAACAGAGCGGATATATTGAGACTGGCCAGGTGAAATTTTAAATCATCCCGGCCCTCATCGACCCTCCTACTAAACAACCCGATGAGCAGGGCAAGGAATCCTACCGAGCCCGCCAACCCCAAGGAGGCAAAACGGTTTTCGTTGTTCAGGGGGGCGGTGCGATCGTACCGCTCTCGAAGTTGTCCCATCCACGTCACCCGGTGACGCGTTACCGGAAGCAACAACTGCGCTATTTTTAATCCGTACTCTTCGGTTTCCTTGGCAGGACGCAGAACCACCAGCGGGTTTTCGCCGTGATTCATCTGGTTAATCCAGGTGGGAGCCATTTGCACGGCCACTCCGGTACAGATCACCCCAATCAGAATCCAGGACGTGAACAAGGCTCCGGCGTTGCGCAGGTTCAGGGTACCCACAGCCCCGGCGACCAAAAGGAAAAAGCAGGAGAAAAAAGAATAGTAAATCACCGAGCCGGAGACCTGCAGGGCAATCACGATGCACCCCAGGGCTGGACCGGAAAATACATTGAGTTTCCAACGACCGGAATCGGGTTCGCGGAAAACGATCAGTCGTTTGCCACTCATAATCCACAGCAGAACCAGAGTCACCAGCGGAATAAAAAAATAATTGGTATAAACTAAATGATGCAGGCGCAGATAATGGTACGGCGCAAAGGCAAACAGCAAACTGCCGGTGAGGGCAACGGGTGAAGGCACTTGAAATTGACGGAACACATACAACGCTGAAACGGCGGCCAGGGGAAAGGTAACCACATAAAAAAGATTAGTCACCTTCGCCCAATCGGAGGTAAACAGGGCAATGAATTTCACCAACAGGAAATTGATGTTGGCTACCTCCGGATAATCGTACATCGTCAGCCCTCCCGGCGCACCCAGGCTGGGATTGTTCAGGTACCAGCCATGATCCACAATTCCCTTAACCAAGGTGCTGTTGTAGAGAAAATCATAGTGGTACAGGTAGGGAATGCCCAGGTCGGTCCATCCCAGCCCCAGCAGAAGTGATTCCAACCCCAGACAGAACAAAACTACGAACCCGTAAGGTATCCAGCGGGAAGCTAGGGGGCGGGTCAGGATTTTTTCTTTCAGGTGGGTGATGTTCATCAAGAGGGTCGGTTGCAATTTCCTGAACCGCTCAAAACGGCTTCGGGGTTCGGGATACAATTTGAAATCAAAGGCTTGTCAAAATTTGCTGTTTCCCTGTATAAAAAGTATAATCCCTCTCAACAAAATTAAAAGCAGTTTGTTCACTTGTGTGCGGACAAGTTGTTGATAGTTCTGGATGCCGCCCAAGTCGACGAAACCACCCAACACCCCCGCGCCTTCAAAGACAAAATGTCCAACGTCGGAAGCCAGTAGCCCTCTCTTTTTAAAGAGAGCGGGAAACATTTCTCCAACTGAAAAAGGGTTGAGGCTAATGCCTCAACCCTTTTGTTTTGTTTGGTGAAGCCGGGACCGATTGGGGGGGTGTGCGGTCCCGGCCTCGCCCAGCGTAACGCTGGACTTTATTTTGCCAGCGGCGGTTATTTCCGTTTCTCCTGCCATGTGCCGGCCATCTGCTGGGCTTCGACCACTTGCTTTGGGTTCATGTGCTTGGTGACATTTTCGCGGTTTTTGACGGCCCGTTCCTTGTGTTTGCCGTCTTGCAATTGCGTGGCGGCGAGGTTGTACCACATGTGCGCCTTCACCAAATCCTGCGCAACACCCTTGCCCTGGTGATACAAGGTGCCGAGCGAGTTCTGCGCCTGGCCATAGTTCTGGTCGGCGGCTTTCTGATACCACTCGGCGGCTTTCACGTAATCCTGGATCACCCCTTCTCCGAGTTCATACATGCTGGCGATGTTGTACTGCGCCAGCGGCAGTCCTGCCTCGGCGGCTTTGGTGTACCACTGCGCGGCGGCTACCTGATTTTTCGTGACGCCCTTGCCCTGATCGAACATCAGCCCGAGCGCGTTCTGCGATTTGGTATGGTCCTGCCCGGCAGCCTTTAAGTGCCAGCTCATGGCCGAGGCGTAGTGTTGATCGACACCCTGACCGTAAAAGAACATGGTCGCGAGGTTGTACTGCGCCAGAGTGTGACCCTGCTCGGAGGCTTGGGTGTACCACTTGACGGCCGTTCCCAGATCCTGCGAGACGCCTTGCCCTCTGTCGTACATATGACCGAGACTGTTCTGCGCGCTGGCATGCCCCTGTTCGGCGGCTTGGGCGTACCACTCGGCGGCCTGCTGGTGGTCCTGCTCGACGCCCTCCCCAAAATCGTACATATTGCCGATGTTGAACTGCGCGCGCGGCAGGCCCTGCTCGGCGGCTTTTTTATACCACTTGGCGGCTTCTTCTAAATTCTTTTCGACGCCTTTACCAGTGTCGTACATATTTCCCAGCTTGAACTGGGCCTTGGCGTGACCCTGCTCGGCGGCCTTGAGAAACCATTTGGCGGCCTGGGCCGGATCCTTGGAAACGCCTTCACCCACCTCATACATGTACCCCAGATCAAACTGCGCCTTGTCGAATCCTTGTTCGGCGGCTTTGGTGTACCACTCGGCGGCTTCTTCAGGGTCCTGATCGACGCCTTTGCCCCGGTTGTACATGATGCCGAGGTAGTGCTGAGCCTTCGGGTATCCACTCTCCGCGGCACGGGTGTACCACTTCTTCGCTTCATCAAAATCCTGCGGTATGCCCTGGCCGACATCGTACATGTTGCCGAGATTGTACTGGGCGATTTGGTGATCCTGCTCCGCGGCTTTGCTGTACCAGGAAGCGGCTTGCTCCAAATCCTGCTCAACTCCATGGCCGACATCGTACATGTTGCCGAGATTATTCTGTGCGCGGGGATTGCCCTGCTCGGCCAAAGTCTGGTATATCTGCAAAGCCTTTTTATAGTCTTTTTCGTTATAAGCTTTCAACGCGTCATTAAACGACTCGGCCCCCGCCGTGGCAGGCAGGACAAACAACAGGGCCGCCATCACACAAGCGGTCAAACCGGGTTTCGGGAATTGCCGTGGACTCCTCATAATCAATGCTTCCTGACGAATGAAGGTGAACGATATTTTTGATTACATTTACTATCTATTATAATATGTAATTTTCAAAAGGGTGCACCCTTCCTCAAAACGGCTCTAACAGGGCTATTTTCAAAGAAAAAAATTGAGCCCACGAAACCCGCCCTCCCGCTCCCAGCAACGAAGCTTTCCAGCGAACAAAGGAAACTTCCATATTTCCCAGCCCGACCGCCGAGCCGGTGGCCGCCAGGATAAACGTCAGGCGGGAAGACCATTGGTCGCGAAGGGACCGTGTTTTCATTCGGTCGTGCCTCCTTGGGTCTGGAAAAAGCATTTAAAAAGCAAAGGGTTATAATGCATTCGGCCGGGACGGATTTTGACCCCGGAAAAGCGGCGATCTGTTAGACTATTGGTGTGGGTGTGCTCTTCAAAACCCGACCGAAATACAGTAGTGGTCCTCAAACTCAGGAGAAACCGACCATGAAAAAATGAGGGGGGAATTATGAATGTAAAAAGTTGAGGGTTGTTATGGATACCATCAAGCAAAAGAAATTCGAGAATTTTTGGAAAGCCATTCAAACTGAAATCCATACACATCCGGTTATCACCAATAACGTTTACTGCAAATGGTTTAAAAAGGGCGAATTCAAAAAACCTCAGTTGATCGATCTTTTTAAACAATTTGCCGTCTTCTCCAAATGGTTTTTGCTGGCTCAGATGATGCGGCTCCTGAACGCGACGGATCTGGAAGCCGAAACCCATGCCCGTTACATCCTGGCCAATGAGTTGGGAGTAAAAATCCACCCCGACGGTTCGACCGAAGACCAACCCTTTAAAACCTCTTGGGCTCATATCAATTGGCTTCGGGATACCGCGAAATCAACCGGCCTGAGTTCCGTAGAGTTGGGAACATGGGAATCCGCTGCGCCAGCGACCCGCGCTTTTATCCATGGGCTGGAAGAAACCTACGGCAGTAAGGATGGGGAAATCGGCCAGGGCGCCAGTTACGCCATTGAGACATGGGCCGCCTGGGGTCTTGGCCAAGGCGAGGACCGGGCTATTGGAAGAGGCGGTCGACTGGTGGACCCGAGCAGGCAGAACAGCCGCAGCCCGCTCGGCCAATCCCGAGGCCGTCGCATTACTTGAACGCGGTCTCGATATCATCGTCGATATGTCGGAATCCGAAGATCGCGACCGGCGTGAACTTGTTTTACAGAATGCAATTTCTCAACCGCTGATCCCCTT
>JAUVMD010000313.1 GCA_030600405.1 Nitrospirota bacterium | reverse complement strand
TGAATTAAAAATTGCCGAGGCGGAAAAAATCCAGAAGGAAGCACAGGTGGCCCAGCAATTGGCTAAAGGAGAGCATGCTCTGGTCCAAGGGTTGGCCGAGAAAAATGCTGCATTGAGCAAAGACATTTCTTTTTTGGCGACCCACCTTGATGACCTGACACAAAGAAAAGACGATGTAATCAAGGAGACGGGAAGACTCCATGATAATTATCAGATGTCCAAGCAAAGAATGGAGCTCGTTGGTATGAGCCAGGTACTTGGGAAGGCGTTTGCGGAGCAATCCTTGACGCTTAAGAAACTCGCTGGCGTCAGTGAGCAAGCTGAGTTGCGGGAACAACAGATCGCCAATATTAATATAGCCCGGATTCAATACAATGACGAGCTCCATGACCTGAGAAATATTCCCAATTATGTAGCCAACCTAACCGCTGACCTTTCGATGGAAAATACTAAATCGATTGAGGTGGAGCTCACGGATTTGGCCAAACAGCGACAGAACCTTCTAAGGCAAGCGTTAACCACCCAAAGAACTTTCTTGACGGTTTTAAATGAACTCGATGTCGCTAATGGCAAAATCCTTGAAATAATTGATATCTATACCAAATTTCTTGCCAAATATTTATTATGGGTCCGGAGCGCCTCCTTCCTAAATCCCAAGGTATTACCGACGGTTCCGGGTCAACTGGTCACACTTTTCTCACCTGCCAACTGGTTTGAAGCAGCCCAAATTCTGAAATTTCAATTATTGCATTCGCGAACCTTCGTGCTGGTATTAGTATTGGGGGCAATTGTCCTTTGGAAAAGGAAGCGATTGATGGGTTTGCTGGAGAGAACAGGCAAAGAAGTGGGCAAGCCAGCCAGTGACCGATTTATTTTCACCGTTCAAGCCCTTGGCTTGACCCTGTTGATAGCCGCTCCGTGGCCCATTTTCCTGGAAATGCTTGGCTGGCAACTGGACATCCCGGAATCGACTAACTTCACCATGGGAGTATCGAAAATGCTAAAACTGTTGGCTCCGGCATTTTATTTTTTGCAGATATTTAGTGTCATGTCTATTCCCAAGGGCTTTGCGGAAACTCACCTAAACTGGTCACCCTCCAACCTTAAGAGGTTGCGTTTTGAACTTCGCTGGTTCAAGTGGGTATTCCTGCCCATTTTCTTTATAGCCGCAACTGCTGTATTGGTGGATTTTAGTGCCTTCGGAGTAGAACTGGGACGTATTACCATAATGGCTTTATTAATCTCAGTTGCCGTTATATTTTTCCGCCTGCTTAGACCCGGGAAAGGTATTGTGTGCGAATTTCTGGCTCAGTATCCAACGAGTTTCCTTACCCGCTGGCATTATTTGTGGTTTGCCTTGGTTTTAGCCCTACCCCTATTAATGGTGGGTCTTACTGTTTCTGGTTACATTTACTCATCAGGAATGTTGTTTGGCAGACTCTATCGCACCGTGGGGCTTATTTCGGGCCTGTTAATTCTTTATTTTTTGGCAATTCGCTGGGTCCTGTTGGTTCTCCACAGAAAGAAATCTTCCCAAGCATCAAGTGATGAAGAACCGGAAATCGAAAGCCCCACTCTGGATAAGGAAAGCAACCAGCTGATCAGTAATGTGATAGTAGTGACTGGAGTTTTTGGTCTCTGGTACACCTGGTCGGAGGTGCTGCCTGCCTTGGGTCTCCTCAACAGTATCACGCTTTGGTATCACACAGAGATGGTTTCGGGATTGGCAAAAAACCTGCCCGTCACCCTAGGGGATGCAGGTTTAGCCATTATTATCATTTCACTTGTCGTCGGGGGGCTGAAGCACTTTTCTACTTTTCAAGAAATCGTTTTACGCCAGTTTACTTCAATGCGGCCAAGTACCCGCTATGCTTTCATAACGCTCTCCAGTTACGCCATTCTGGCAACAGGCATTGCATTTGTTTTCGGCCTCCTGGGGGGCAGCTGGAAAGAGATTCAGTGGATATTCGCAGCCCTGGGTGTTGGGATCGGGTTTGGACTTCAGGAAATTGTCGCCAATTTTATCTGTGGACTCATTATCCTGTTCGAGCGTCCCGTTCGGATCGGAGATGTTGTAACCGTCGGGGATATTGAAGGAACCGTCAGCCGCATCCAGATACGTGCCACAACCATTACAATGTTTGATAAAAAGGAGCTGTTGGTTCCCAATAAGGAATTCATCACAGGCCGCCTGGTTAACTGGTCGCTTTCGGACCCAATGACCCGCATAATGGTTTACGTACAGATTGCCTATGGGAGTGACATACAAAAGACAATGTCCATAATGTCCAATGCCGCTAGAGAAAACTCCTGGGTCCTTAAAAACCCGGCGCCCTTTGTCACTATTGAAGGTTTTGTGGATAACCGCCTCAAGCTGAATTTGCGCTGCTATATTGGTTTGATTGAACACAGGCTACGGACGATCACCGCTCTCCATGAAGAAATCATTCGTAAATTCAACGAAGAGGGAATTGTGGTCCCGGCTCCCCAGCGGGACCTGCATATTGATACCGGCCAAGCGCTCGATATTTCCCCCAAGCCTGAGGATAAAAAACTGGAACCCTGACCCTCACCTCAGAACCGGTTAGAACGAACGGTTTTTTATAAGATCGTTCTTACCCGGAAACCGATTGGTTTTATTCAGGGATATCATTGTTTAAAAGCGTCAGTGCTTTATGGATTTTTCATCGACGATTTCCAACATGGTGCATCTCTCTTTTATTAAATCCGCGGCTCCATCATGGCCAAGTCCATGAACGATTAATTTGACAACCCGGTCATCACCATCATAGCCGGTG
>JAUVMD010000017.1 GCA_030600405.1 Nitrospirota bacterium | reverse complement strand
TCGGCACCCTGGCGATTTTTGGCCCGAAGCGCATGGACTACCAGAAAATCATCGGCATCGTCAATTCCACCGCCAACAATGTGTCAGAGTTTCTGTCGAACAAAAAATATAAAGGAGCGTAACCGGGTTTATGAGCAAGAAGAAAAAAAAGATACCGATAGAAACCGAACCGGAAGAGGAGTCCGCCGAAGCGGAAGAGGCGCCCGTCGCCGAGGTGATGGAGGAAGTCCCGTCGGAACTCGAAAAGGCGCAACAGGAGGCGAATGATCTCCGCGATGAAATGCTCCGGATGCGGGCCGAAACGGATAATCTCCGCAAACGCCTGCAACGCGAAAAACAAGACAGCGTCCAGTTCGCCAACGAGAGACTCATCAAGCAACTGATTCCCATTTTCGAAAACCTGGATCGCGCCCTGAAGGCACCCGATACCAATATCGAAAGCCTGAAGGAAGGGGTGCAGTTGACATCCAACCAGCTCCTCGCCCTATTCAAGAAAGAAAACGTCGAACCCATCCAGGCCGTGGGTGAACCCTTCGATCCCTCGGTCCACGAAGTCCTGAGCCAGATCGAATCCAACGATCACGACGAAAACACCGTCATTGAGGAATGCTCGAAAGGCTACCGTATGAACGGCCGCATCCTCCTGCCCGCCCGGGTGGTCACCTCCAAAAAACTGGCCAAGGCGAAGACAGACGATCAGGATGCGGACAACGCCTCCACCTCAGCCGAAGCCCCGGCCTGACCGAAAGGCCCATGCCTGAACTGCCGGAAGTTGAAACACTCCGGAATGCACTCATTTCCATGGTCAGCAACAAAACGCTGATCGACCTCAAATTCCTGCGTGCGGACCTGCGCTTTCCTATCCCACGTCAGCAACTGAAGAAAGAGATGGCAGGGTCGGCGGTACACGACGTCACGCGCATCGGCAAATATCTCCTGCTTCACAATGACAAGGGTGCCATGCTCTGGCATCTGGGCATGAGTGGGCACGTGGTGCAAAGGCCTTCCATGAAAGCCGAAGAAAAACACACGCACGCCATCTTTCATTTTGCGCCGGAAACCTATCTGCATTTCATCGACCCGCGCCGCTTCGGGTGTATCCTGTGGGTGCCAAAAGATGAAGGGCATCCCTTGCTGGATCACCTGGGACCCGACCCGTTTTCCGACGAAGCAACACCCGAGTTGTTCAAAGAACGGTCGCGCACCTGCAAGGGACCCATCAAGGGTTTTCTGATGAACGCCAGTCGCATCGCGGGCATCGGCAACATCTACGCCTGCGAAGCGTTGTTCGAGGCGGGGATTCATCCCAAAAAGCCCGCCAACAAACTCAGCCGTCCGCAATGGGAGAAACTATTACTAGAGGTGAGAAAAGTATTGCGAAAAAGTATCGAAGCCGGGGGCACCACCCTGCGCGATTTTTTCAACACCGACGGCAACCCCGGCTACTTCGCGCTCGACTTGGCCGTCTACGGCAAAGAAGGCGAGCCCTGTCCCCACTGCGGAAACCCTATCCTCCGCACTGTCCACACTGCCCGCTCCACCTTCTTCTGCAAAACCTGCCAGATAAGATAACTGACCAAACAAATTAACCACAGATGAACACAGATAAACACCGATGAAACCCTAACGCACCTCTTCTAACTCAAAAGACAAAACCCAGATTCTTCGTCAGCTTCGCCTCCCTAGAATGACAAATCGGTCCCCCTCCTTTTCAAGGAGGGGCTAGGGGTGGTTGATATTAACCCCTCCCAGCCTCCCCTTTTCAAGGGGAGGAGTATTTAGTTTTCATCTGTGTCCATCTGTGGTTAATCCGAATTTCATCCTGTTATCCTGTCCAATGTTTTCCCTCCCCGGTCGCAAAATGGTATGCTAGGCGGCATGAATCCATCGATCGGTATTGTGACCCTGAACGCGAAGTTTATCCATTCGTCGCTGAGCCTGCGCTACCTGCGTAACGCGGCACGGCGGGCGGGATTCGAGAACGTCTGGATCCGGGAATTCATCATCAATCAGCCGGTCTGGAAAATCGCCGCGGAAATTCTGAAACAGTCGCCCGACGTGCTGGGACTCAGTGTCTACATCTGGAACCGGAAGCAAAGCTTCGAACTGCTCGAACACCTGCAGAAACAGAATCCCGAAATGAAAATCGCGCTCGGGGGACCGGAGGTGTCTTTCGAAGCAGAAATACCGGACGGCTACACACTCATCGCCGGGGAAGGCGAAACCAAATGGGTGGAGTACCTGAACTTCACCGCTAAAGGCGAATCGCCTCAGCGGGACGTGCTGGAACACTGGAACACCTACGGTAACGATCAGCCGGAACTCCATCCGCCGTACATCGAAGAAGATTACCCCACCCTCAAAAACCGCTACGCCTACATTGAAGCCTCGCGCGGATGTCCCTACCTGTGTTCGTTCTGCCTGTCGGCGCTCGACAAAAAAGTGCGCTACTTCGACGACGCCGAAATCCGCCAGCAGATTCAGCGCCTCTTCCAGAACGGCACACGCAAGATCAAGTTTGTCGACCGGACATTCAATCTCCAGCCGAAACGTATGATGAACCTCATGCAGTGGCTGACGCAGTTCGATGGCACGGAGTTTCATTTCGAAGTGGTCGGCGACCTGCTCAATGACGACATGATGCGCTTCCTCGCAACCGTACCGCAGGGCATGTTCCAGTTCGAAATCGGCATCCAGACCACCACGGAAGAAGTGCAGGACACCATCCACCGCAAACAGAGCAACGCAAAATTATTTAAAACGATACAAGCGTTGATCCAGCAGGACCGCGTGCACCTCCACTGCGACCTCATCTTTGGTTTGCCGGGGGAAACTTTGGACGAACTGCTGGAATCTTTCACCGAGGTTCTAAAACTCAAACCACACGAACTGCAATTGGGTTTCCTGAAATTTCTGCCCGGCGCGCCGATTCGCGATCAGATTGAATCCCACGAGTACCGTTACCTGTCGTTTCCGCCCTACGAGTTTCTGTCGCACAAAAACCTGTCGGCGGAAGAAGTCCGTTTTCTAAAACAGTTCGCCGAAGTGTTTGATCTGTTTTACAACACCCAACGATTCCAGTTTTCCCTCGACCACCTGTTCCAAAACCAGGCACCCGTAGAAGTTTTCAGGAAACTGATATCCGCACTCGAAAAAGGAAATCGGGTATTGAACGCGCTATCGCTCGACCATCAATACCGTATTTTTGCCGAGACCTTTAAACTCGACGCCGACCCCCTGGCGTGGGACCTCCTGCAACTCGATTACCTGTACCATCAACGCAGTTATCGCCTGCCGGGATTCATGACAGCCCGGTTGGCATCGAACGGCTCCTCCCGCCCCAAAACCTGGGACGTCGACCGCAAAACGATGGTGGTGCCGTTCCGCCATACGCTGGAATGGCAGGGTCCCGAGCCGAATCTCATCCCCGCACCCTCCCCTGTGTATTACGCCGTGGCCCACGCCGAAGTCGATACCAGCTACATGTCCCGGCCCCGGATCGAGCGGGTCGAGGCCTGATCCCACATTTTATTTTAAATTTCCCCGTCAAGAGGTTATGATGTGGATTTTCCAGACCAAATCATCCCAATACCCCTTCCGGGGACTGAACAGGAGTACCGAGAATGCCGGAGAGCAGTAAAGAAGGACTGAACCGAAAAAGCCGCCTGCTTACGGCAGGCGACAAACGCTCGCCCAACCGCGCCATGTTGCGCGCCGTTGGTTTTAAAGATGAGGATTTCGACAAGCCGATCATCGGCGTCGCCAACGGGCAGAGCAACATCACCCCGTGCAACGCCGGCCTCGGCAAGCTGGCAGATGTCGCCATGGCGGAAATCAAAAATAATGGCGGCATGCCGCAGATGTTCGGAACCATCACCATCAGCGACGGCATCTCTATGGGCACGGAAGGCATGAAATGCTCGCTCGTCAGCCGCGAAGTGATCGCCGACTCGATTGAAGTCGTCGGCCGCGGCGCGTGTATGGACGCGATGATCGCCATCGGCGGGTGCGACAAAAACATGCCCGGCGCGATGATCGCCCTGGCGCGGCTCAACGTTCCCGGCATCTTCGTCTACGGCGGCACCATCAAACCCGGTCGCCTGGGCGATCAGGATTTGACTGTCGTCAGCGTGTTCGAGGCGGTCGGGCAGTTCAGCGGCGGTTTGATCGACAAGGATCAACTGACCGCCATCGAGAAAAATGCGTGTCCCGGATATGGATCCTGCGGCGGCATGTTCACTGCCAACACCATGTCGTCGGCCATCGAAGCCATGGGGATGAGCCTGCCCTACAGCTCCACCATGTCCAACGAGGATAAAGAAAAAGAATTGAGCACCCAGCAGAGCAGTCAGGCGCTGTTCACTCTATTAGAAGAAAACATCCTGCCGTCGGATATCATCACGCGCAAGTCGCTGGAGAACGCCATCGCCGTGGTCATGGCGGTGGGCGGATCGACCAATGCGGTTCTGCATCTGCTCGCCATCGCGCATAGCATGGGAATTGAACTGACCATCGACGATTTCGAAACGATCCGCAAAAAAGCGCCGCACTTCTGCGATATGAAACCTTCGGGTAAATATGTAGCGATCGATCTGCACCAGGCGGGCGGTATTCCACAGGTTATGAAGATGTTATTGAAAGCGGGAATCCTGCACGGCGATTGCATAACGGTCACTGGAAAAACCGTCGCGGAGAATTTGAAAAACGTTCCCGACGCACCGGCTACCACACAAGATGTCATTCTGCCACTCAGCGCACCGAAGTCGAAAGAAGGCCACCTCGTCATCTTGAAGGGCAATCTGTCGCCGGAGGGATGCGTCGCCAAAGTGTCCGGCATCAAGACGCGCCGGATCGAAGGTCCCGCTAAAATTTTTAACTCGGAAGAAGAATGCCTGGACGCCATCATTGGTGACAAGATCAAGACCGGCGATGTCGTGGTCATCCGTTACGAAGGACCGCAAGGCGGTCCCGGTATGCGTGAGATGCTGGCCCCGACCTCCGCTATAGTTGGCAAGGGTTTGGGAGAAAGCGTTGGACTACTGACCGACGGCCGTTTTTCCGGCGGTTCCTACGGACTGGTGGTCGGCCACGTCGCACCCGAGGCGCAGGTCGGCGGTGCCATCGGTCTCGTGCAGGAAGGCGACACCATCACCATCGATGTCGATAAGAACCTGATTCAGCTCAACGTCAACGACGCGGAACTGGACAGACGCAAAAAGCAATGGCAGGCACCGCCGATCAAATACCAATCCGGAGCATTGGCCAAGTATGCCAAGCTGGTCTCTACAGCGTCCCGTGGAGCAGTCACAGATTAATCGAACAGCGCACACTTCACACCCATGATGA
The DNA here is from genome assembly GCA_030600405.1 of Nitrospirota bacterium. GTDB lineage: Bacteria > Nitrospinota > Nitrospinia > Nitrospinales > Nitrospinaceae > SZUA-226. The sequence continues at coordinate 4,810 of JAUVMD010000017.1, read as the reverse complement.
GTATCGATACGCCGTTGCCCGAAACCTTATTCTCCGGCCCGCGCAACATCAATCTGTTCTACCTTCACGAACTGTTCGGTCATACCGCGCAGATGGTGCGGGACCGGTTGCAAGAGGAAACGGGAATCGATATTCCCATCACCGCCGGCATGTGGGGCGGAACCTACCTGGTGGCGGACGAGATCGGCGTTTCCCGTACCAACGTAGTGCGGTTATACTCGCTGGTCAACCTGCCGCAAAATACGCCATTGGACGAGCCGGACAATTTCGAGAAACTCATGGAAATTTACCGGGATATTCTGCAATCCAATTTCGGTAAATACCAACTGAAACTGACCGATCCGCATTGGGGAGAAAAGGTGCCGTGCACCAACAGGATTCGTCCGACCACCACGCTTCAGATGTGGGACGCGACGCGGCGCGTCAAATTCGTCCGCGCATTCTTCGTGTGGAACACCGCCACCTGGGCGGAGTCCATCATCTACGATGCCATACGGAACGTTAAGCAGATCAAGGAACTGCTGGACATCAATCACCGGCCTTTGAAAAAAGCGCAGGATGAACTGAAGTTCATGTTGCAGGACGCGATGATCATTTACTTCACGCTGAAGCCCGTGCTGACGCCGGACTTCGCCGAACACGCCGAACCCATTATCCAGGATTTATTCGATTGTTTCATCGGTGGACTGCACGATCCCGCGAAAATCGAGGAGCTGTACCATAAGGTTTATTCCAACGCGCTGGTCTATGGATATGAAGAAGCTTTGGCGGGACCGTACACAAAGGCGGGACTGGATATTCATCAGATCGAAGATTGGCCGGCGGAGAAAATCAATTTTGTGCCGCAGGAGTTGAAGGACACCATGATTCCCTACCTGGAAGGAACGTTTGAACGCTTCCGGAAAAATCTCGCTGGCAAAAAGGATTAATCCGCCCCATTCCCGAACTGCAAAAGAATCCAACCCGCGAGGCCCTTTTGGCCGTTGGTTTCGCGGTTGCCGCCATTCCAGATGGCGACTGCCATCGGCGTCGACCCCGCAAACTGCACGTCTTGCTCGTCCTGATTCGCCAGGTTTCTCTTGAACACCACCTGCCAGCTGTTATCGGTGCGCAGGCCCTTACCGGAAACATTCTGCTCATCCTGATGTGTGAGAGTGCTGAACCCTTCGGCGTTCAGATCTTCCACCGGAGATAGCGGCGATGAAGAATCCTTTTCAGCCGAATCGGTAGTCACCTGACGCACCGCTTTCCACTGCCAGATATTGACGGGAAAACCTTCGCCACCCATGGTGATGGGCGGCACTTCCTTATTGGAGTTGAGGGGAAACATGATCGCCGCCTGATCAGTGTACAGGCGCGATTGGTCGATGCCGTTGCTCACCGAATCATCCTCCCATTCCAGGCGGATCGCGATCTGTGTCTCCGTCCGCGCAACACTGATGAAGACTTTCTTGACGGAAGGATTGGGCCATTGCGGATTGGTAATCAACTGCGGTCCCAGATCGACGGTAGTTTTCGCTGGACCCTGCGGGGAGCTCCAGAACTTGGAGTCGGGCGACAGTGGAATGTCACCGGAAAAAATTTTCACATTCAACTGCGAGGTGCAGTCGCCCTCTTCCAGACACTTCGAATATTTTGTGTCCGACGTCCCGCATCCCCACGCAAACCCAATGCAGAGAAAACCGGATACAACCAGTCTATATTTTTTAATAATCATTCGAAGGCGAGATTTACTCAACATGAATCAGAAGACTTGGATTAAAATTCGCAGGTCAACCGTTCCAGTTCTCGGTCTCCTTGCGGAGTGTGAGGACCGACCAGAACGACGTTGAGGTTGCGGGCCTTAAAAATCGGCTCGGCCACCCGGCGGACATCCTCCAGGGTAATCGACTCGACAAGATCCCTTTCTTCTTCCAGGGTGATGACTTTGGAATACAGCTCGGAAAATCCATAACGCGCCGCCTGCTTGCACGGCTCGTCCAACTCCAGCGCCAGGTCGTACATGTATCTTTTTTTAATATGATCCAGTTCATCCAGCGTGGGGCCGGAACCTAAAAACTTTTTGATCTCGCCAAATATCACCTGGACAATGGCCGATACTTTTTCGGGCCGCATCGTCACATCAAAGTCGATGGTCCCGATATCCGCGAGACTGGTAACGCGGCATTCTACTGAATAGGCCAACCCCTGCTCTTCCCGCAATACCTTTTGCAGACGGGAGCTGACGCCGTCGTCAAACAAACGGCTGATCAAGCAGGAGATATAATAATCCGGGTGATTGTAGGAAACAGACCGGAAACAGATTTGAACTTCGTCCTGGCTGTCGACATCTTCCTGAACGCGGAATTGCGGCTCTGTTTGGTCTTCGTGCACGCTGTTCAAAAAATAATTTTTCGGCACGGCGGTGCCCCGGCACGGAATTTTTTCGAAATGCGTTTGCGCCAGTTGAAGAAACTGCGTTTGCGCCAGGCATCCCGCTCCGACCAGCACCATATTGGAAGGGCAATAGTATTGCTCAAAGTAGTCTCGGAGCATCGCGGAGTCGATGGCTTTGATCGACTGCTCGGTGCCGATGGTCGGCAAGGCCAGCGCGTTGTCCTTGTACATCAGGTCGCAGGCGATGTTATTGATGTCCACATTTTCACCTTCGGCGTTCAAGTCCTCCAGACACTCTTCCAGAATGATTTCGCGTTCTAATTCTATTTTGGGGAAAGTGGGATCGGTAAAAAATTCAGCAAACAATTCCATTCCACGTTCTAATTGGTCATAATGCGGACTGAAGCCGTAGTAGGTATACTCGCTGAGGGTGGAGGCCCGCAGATCGCGGCCAATCTTCTCGAATTCCAGGTTGAGGGAGATGGAATCCGGGTATTTCCGGTTGCCCCGGAACATCATGTGTTCCAGAAAATGGGAAATTCCGTTATTCTTCTCATTTTCAAAGCGAAGACCGGCGCGGACGAACATGGTGACCTCAATGGTGTGGATGTGAGGCATCTCCACCGTCACCACTGTCAGGCCGTTGGCCAGCGTACTTCGAAAACTTTTGATTTCAGTATCAGTCTGAAGTTTCAATGAAACCTGTACTATAAACTCAAATAATGAAGTTTGTATTATCTCATAAACGGAGTCCCGGCGCGCCGGAATAAAATCTATGAACAACGAAAACTGGGCTTCCAAAAACTACGACCACGCCGATACTTATATCGAGGAGCACGAGGAAGAAACTCAATCCCGCGCCGTGATCGATTGCGGCAAGGGGGTTCATGCCGTCCTGCCGAAAGGTTTGCCGGCATTAAAAATCCGTTTTCACGGATTGTTCATGATCGCCCCACTGCCCATCCTGATGGTCTGCGTCATTTTTCTCCCCCTGTCGGGATTCCTAGGAGAGTGGGAAGTAAACATGACCACCCTGGGTATTACCCTATTGTGCCTGTTGATGTTCGCCGGTTTGATGCGGGTGATTCTGGTGATGCTGAACCGCCGCGACATGTTTCCGCGTAAATACTTCGTCACGTTGGGGCCCGAAGGACTCGCCATGCATTTTTCACGCATCCATTTTCCAGCAGCCAATCCTAAAGCTTTTATCGCATGGAAGGATGTCGAATCGGTTCAACGGGGTTTCACATTCTTTTTACCTGCCCTGTTGCTGGGCCGGCCGGCCGTTTCCGTTCTCCAGATTGTTTCACGCCATGGGCCGGTCGTCATCATCCCCCTGCTTCTGCCGCCCTCCACCCTTGAGAAAGAATTCACCCAAGCGGAAACTTTGATCCAGCGGTATCTCCAGGATTGAGGTGCTCCCTCTTCACTCAAAATAAATCGAGTCTTCTCCCAGCAAAGCTTCAACCTCTCGAATCACTTCGTCGCTAGGCTTCACTTTCATGTCAGCTTTCACCGTCCGGACCCGGTTTTTACTGTCCGGAAAAATGAAATGGACCAGCAGGGGATTGGTTCCCCGATGTCCGGCGAGCACTTTCCTGACCGATGTCATCACATCCTTTTCAAGGCCCGGCGTTCGTATCTGGACGTGCACCTTGCCCTTCCAATGATTCTTCGCCGCGGACAAAGGTAAAATCTCCTTGGCGATCACCTTGGGGAGGTTGTCGACCGAATCCACCGTCCCCTTGACCAGGATCGGTTCGTCGGTCGCTAGAATTTCAGCGGACGCCTGATAAATTTCCGGCCATAAGGTGACCTCCACCGTACCTTGTAAATCCTCCAGGGTCACCAGCGCCATCTTGTCGCCCCGACGCGTGGTTTTCAGGATAACCTTGAACGGCACGCCGGCGAGACTGACGCTCTTGCCGTTGTCCTGCTCGGAAATACTGGCGGAACTGGAATCGGTGAACCAGTCGATGTCCTTCTGATACCGCGTCAACGGATGCCCCGACACATAGAAACCGATGGTTTCCTTTTCGAAGCGCAGGCGGTCATGATCGCTCCACTCATTCACTTCGTTGATGTTGACAGAGGCTTCGCTGGCGACTTCCTCTTCAAACGTATCGAACATGTTGGACTGTCCCAATTGCTTATCCCTTTGCCGGGCCTGGCCCATGTCCATATACATCTGCAAATATCGCATCATGCTGGCCCTGCCTTCCCCCAGCGAATCACAGGCGCCGCTTTTGATGAGGCTTTCAATGACCCGCTTGTTGACCTGCCTCAGGTCCACCTGCTCGCACAACTGTTTGAGCGAATCGAACCGGCCCAGCTCGTGACGAGTTTCGATAATCTGATCGATGGCCGCCGACCCGACATTTTTGATGGCTCCGAGCCCGAACAGCAAGGCATCCTTGGATATCGAAAAGTCCTT
>JAUVMD010000145.1 GCA_030600405.1 Nitrospirota bacterium | reverse complement strand
GCGCAACCGTTTGGGATCAAACTGCGAAACATAGACCTGCCGAACCCGGTCATCGCCTGTATCAAAATAACGCTTGGAGGGATGGACATAGGCGGATGGGAAATCCATTTGAATGGATTTTTTGAAAAATTTCGGGCCCTGAAAATGAACGGGCGGTTTTCTGAACCTCAGTTGAATCAGGAGCTCCCCATCCTTTCGATCCACAGTGACGTCCTGCAAAAAGTTGTAGCTCGAAAGCGGTTGTGAAGAAAAAGCGAGATGCGTCCAAAGCAAGACAAAACCAAGGGTTCCTGTCATAACTTGACCAACAATTTTCATAATCCGACCTCTCCATTGGACGAACGAATAGCGTCAAAAACACCGACACCAATGACCCAAATGGATAAATGCAAAGGCCGTACCGAAATTGTCTGATAGATAGGGTTTTACAATGGGAGGACAGTCTAGCGGATAGGAATGAGGAGTCGTGTGCGGAAAAAATGAGCCCGAGAGAGACTCGTGGAGTCTGAAAGGAAAAGCGAGGAAGCAGTCTGGTCAGGTCAAGGACTGGACCCGCTCCAGGGGAGACACGATATCGGTCAGACGGACCCCGAACTTATCATTAACAACGACCACTTCTCCTCGCGCCACTAATTTATCATTGACCAAAACTTCCAGCGGTTCGCCTACCAACTTGGTCAATTCAATCACCGAGCCCTGGCCCAGCTGGAGTAAATCGTTGATCAGCATTTTGGACCGACCTAATTCAACGGTAACGGTCAAAGGAATATCCAGAATCAAATCCAGGTTTTTGCCTTCCTCTTTCGACAATGTCCCGGTACCGGGCGCACTTTGATCTTCCTTGAATTGATCCAGGTTATCGATATCATCCAATGCTTCAAAATCGTCTTGATGTTCAGCCATAATGATTAATCCTATTCAAGAACGTCTGTAATTTGAATTGCTTTCATTCCTCGTGAGATACCAGAGTAACCTCTGAATTTGGCGTTTCCCTCGATATTGATGTAAAGCGGATCGGAGACATCCTTTCCCAGCATCACCACATCACCTTCATGGAGGCCAAGCAAATCCCTGGGAGTCATTTGAGCTTGGCCCAACTCCGCCACCATCTCCACTTTGATTTGCATCAATTCTCCCCGCAGGCGGTTGATCCATACCTGATCTACTTCCATCTGTTCGCTTTGGAAGTTAGCTTTGAGTTTATTGATGATGGATTCGATCATGGAATAAGGAATACAAATGGTAGCGGTTCCGGAGGAATTTTCCATTTCAATATCGAACACAATCACCAAAACCACATCCGTAGGTGGAACAATGGCCGCAAACTGAGGATTGATTTCCGAGCGGACATAAGTGCACGCCACGGGATGAACAGATTTCCAAGCGCGCTCCCAATCTTCCAAAGCGGCCTGAACCACTTTTTTGGTCATTCGGACTTCAATGGCGCTGAAATCCCGGCCCAGAATATTGATATCAGAGGTTCCCGTTCCCCCAAAAAAATTATCAACAAAGGAAAATACCAGACGGCTTTCAATCACCATCAGACCAAATCCGCGTAGGGGTTCCATGCGAAACACATGCAAACTGGAAGGCACCGACAGAGACCGCAAAAATTCGCCGAATTTGAGTGAGTCTGTAGACACTGTGCTGATATCGGCGGATTTACGCATCAAACTAGAAAAGGAGTTCCGAAATAACCTCGAAAACATCTGATTGATAATATCCAGAGTCGGGAGGCGTCCACGAACGATTTTCTCCTGACTGGTCAGGTCGTAGGGAACCACTCCACTGACTTCCTCAGGAACATCGGTCTCCGTTTCAATTTGACCCTCGCCGACACCTCTCAACAAGGCATCCACTTCTCCTTTAGACAAAACCTGTTCCATATTAACTAACCTTGCCAAACCCCTACCAAAAAAACTAAGGGTTTATTGAATTAAAAATTCAGAGAAATACACTTCCTTGACATGCCCCATTGCAAGAAACCGGTTGACCCGCGTAGTGATTTCATCTTTCAGTTTGAATTTCCCTTGAATCGAATACACATCTTCGAATGTTTTACTGCTCAGTAATACCAGAATGGAATCCATGATCTTCTGCCGATTGTCTTCAACTTCCAGTTGAACCACTGGGTTGTTTAGTTCCAGGGTAGCCGTCACCTTTAAAATCCGGCTCCCCTTGGTCCTTGCCAGGTTCACTATAAAAGGCTCCAGAGGAACCATGACTCCAACCGCCGGGGGTGTCGGCCGGGCCGTAGTCACAGGTTGAGTCTGCATGGGAGTTGATGGACCCTTGGACCCGGAATTTCCGGAAATCAACTCCTGGATAAAATAACCCCCAACTCCGGCGATCAAGATAAGCACCGCCACCAAAAGGATATTCATAAAAGAGCCTCGGGGGGGCGGTCCCACCTGAGCATTTTCTAAAATTGGTTGTTCCTCTTCTGCCATAAGCCAGGATATCCCTGTTTAGAGAATCAGTTCAAAATAACCCAATTACATTATAAGTCCATATAAGCCATAACCCAAATTTCCCGGAAGAATGAAACCATGGCAGATCTTCCTATGCCCCTCCCCTCTCACACCCCCCCTTTTATCGATGCGGGCTCGCGGAAGCTTATTCAATACATAAATCAACGGGTTACAACCTTATATATCTTTCACGGTAAATCCCTGTCAATACTTGAGCATCTGTTCGTTTTTATTGCACATAACCGGGTTATGCGCCTTTTTTATGCAAAGTGAATCCATCCCTTAGAACCCTTCCGGTAATTCAAAACCCGTCCTTTAATATTTTAAGTCCTTGTAAATTAATTGGTTATTTAATTTATAAGGGCTTGATAAAGCCTCTCTTACAACTTGGTACAGGAATTGAATTACATCTGCTAAGTCTCAGAATAAGTGTCCGATCAGTAATTTTAAATTTAACCTTTGTTTGGCTGGAATCAAGCCTGCCAATCTCATAAACGGTTCGATCGACCCAATAATTAGGAGCCCCCTTGAATGAAAAAAATTGAAGCGATTATCAAGCCCTTCAAACTGGATGAAGTCAAAGATCAGCTTAATGAGAAGGGAGCCTATGGAATTACCGTGACCGAGGTCAAAGGCTTTGGAAGACAGAAGGGCCATACTGAATTGTACCGGGGAGCGGAGTACACGGTGGATTTCTTGCCGAAAACCAAACTTGAAATTGTAATCAAAGATGAACAGCTCGAAGAAATCATCGAAGTAATCACGAAAGCCGCTCAAACTGGCAGAATCGGCGATGGAAAAATTTTTGTAAGTGATCTTCAGGATGTGATTCGCATCAGAACAGAGGAGCGAGGCGAAGATGCTATTTAGCCGGACTTCGGGCCAGGCATGAAAAATATTGGCCCGAAAACACAGCACATCAAATCCTGAATGAAAATAATTTCAGCGGACTTCGCTTAACTTTTGGAAGGAGAAAAATTAAATGCAGACGAGACCTCGGTCGCTATCGTTGATCATTTTATTAATTTTGCTGGCGGTGTGTTTTCCCGGTCAGGCACTGGCAGAGGAAGCCCCGGTTCTAAATTCGGGCGATACCGCGTGGATGTTGACGGCGACCGCTTTGGTGCTTTTCATGACCATCCCCGGCTTATCGCTGTTTTACGCTGGCATGGTGCGGAGCAAGAACGTGCTGTCGGTGTTGATGCAGTGTTTTGCTATCACTTCCCTCATGACGGTTTTGTGGGTCATTTACGGCTACAGCATTGCCTTCGGCGGCCCTGGCGAATATTGGGGTGGTTTGTCCAAAGTTTTTCTGAATGGAATGACGGTCGACTCTCTCAGCGGCAGTATTCCCGAATCCGTTTTCATGACATTCCAGATGACGTTTGCCATCATCACCCCCGCCCTGATCGTCGGGGCCTTTGCCGAACGCATGAAATTCTCCGCGATGCTGATTTTTATGGCCCTGTGGTTTACCATCGTTTACGCCCCTGTGTGCCACTGGGTCTGGGGCGAAGACGGATGGCTCGGATCCAAGGGCATTCTGGATTTTGCGGGCGGGACAGTGGTGCACATCAATGCCGGGATCGCCGGTTTGGTGGCCGCCATCGTTCTAGGCAAACGCAAGGGATATCCGGAAAAACACATGCCCCCTCATAATTTGGGTTACACCCTGATGGGAGCCTCCATGCTGTGGGTCGGCTGGTTCGGTTTCAACGCGGGCAGTGAACTGGCCGCCGACGGCACCGCCGGCATGGCCATGGCCGTGACGCAAATCGCCACCGCCACCGCCGCATTGGGCTGGATGTTCTGTGAATGGATAGGCCACGGAAAACCCAGCGTACTCGGTATTGCTTCAGGAGCCGTGGCCGGGCTGGTCGCCATCACCCCAGCTTCAGGCGCAGTAGGACCCATGGGGGCACTGGCCATCGGTGCCGCCGCGGGTGTGGGCTGTTTCATCGCATCGACCAAGATTAAACGCCTCTTTGGATACGACGACTCCCTGGACGTCTTCGGTGTGCATGCCGTCGGCGGAATTATTGGCGCCCTTCTGACTGGCATTTTTTGCGCCCAGGGGCTGGGCGGAGTCGGTTTTGGCGGTGACAATACCAGCATCGGCGGTCAGGTCTGGGTTCAGCTCATCGGCGTCACCGCGACGGTGGTTTATTCCGGAACCGTCAGCTTCGTGATCCTGAAAATGGTGGATGGGGTTGTTGGCTTGCGCATCGACGAAGACGAAGAAACGGAAGGGTTGGACCTGTCCCAGCATGATGAACGCGGATACAACCTGTAACTTTCTAATTTTTATGATTATGGATTTATAGAGTTTCTATAAATAAAGGAGGAGGTCCCATGAAAAAGTTTTTAAACAAT
>JAUVMD010000097.1 GCA_030600405.1 Nitrospirota bacterium | reverse complement strand
GAAAGGTTTTATCCCGCCTCACGACTTCATCAACACTGCAAAAGAGGAACGCAGTTTTCTGCAACTTTAGGTCGGGGCCTGCATCTTTATAGGACACGACAGACCCGTTTCCCCTGAATCGTTGACTCATTCATGTTAACCTGAAGCTATGATTGCCAGCCCCGATCACATTTGCGCCGATATTCAGAACTCACTGATGGAGTCCGGCCTGTATTCCCAACAGGCGGGCGACGGCGACAACACCTGGCGCATTTCTCCCGACCCGTTTCACCTGTCGCCCAACGATGCGGCTTTTTTTCAGGACCTCGGCCAGCATCTGCTGAAATTCTATACCGCACTCAATCAATTGTATTTCGACAGTGTGAAGGGCAGGGTGCCCGCCTGGGTGGCTGACTATATGGACCGGGGCAAGCCGACGGAGTTGGTGGAATACAGCCGCATGAAGCGGTTCAAATCCCAGCTTCCGGGCATCATTCGACCTGATGTGATTGTCAAGGAAGATGGATTTGCTGTGACGGAACTGGATGCTGTGCCGGGGGGCTTCGGACTGACCGCCCAATTGATGACCCTGTATTCCAGAGAGGATAGGAACATTATCGGCTCGGCGGAAGGCGGTATTCCCTCGCTGTTTTATCAAATGCTCGAATCCGTCACCGGAGAAAAAGGGTGCTCGGCCGCGATTGTCGTTTCCGATGAGGCACGGGATTACTGGAGCGAGATGGTGTTCCTGGGAGATGTTTTGAAAAAGCGTGGTTTACCCGTTTATGTGGTGCATCCACGCGAGATTCTGTTCAAAGAAGAAGGATTGTTTGTGATGGATGCCGGCCGGGAAGTCGCCATCGATGCGCTGTACCGGTTTTACGAGTTGTTTGACCTGAAAAACATCCCCAAAGCAGAATTGCTGATGTTCAGTAATAAAAAAGGCCGCGTGAAGACCACCCCGCCCTACAAGCCGCATCTGGAAGAAAAGCTGAGTTTCGCCCTGTTGCACCATCCGGCGCTCATTCCCTGGTGGGAAAAAGCGCTGGGAGTTGAAACCTTTGCGCTCCTGTCTCATCTAATTCCAAACACATGGGTGTTGGACGACCGACCGTTGCCCCCTCATGCGGTGATTCCCAATTTGAATGTCAAAGGGAATCCCATAAGTGAATGGCAAGACCTATATTCCCTGACTCAGAAGGAGCGGGAATTGGTGATCAAGCCCTCGGGATTTTCTCCGGAAGCGTGGGGGAGCCGGGGGGTGGTGATGGGACACGATGTGTCGAGTGAGGACTGGGGCAAGACCTTGGACCGCGCGCTCGCGGAGTTTCCACATCAGCCCTATATTTTGCAGGAATTTCATAAAGGCAAGCGGATCGAAGCCGCCTTCTGGAATTCAAAAACGGAATCCATGGATACCATGGAGAGTCGGGCGCGGTTGACGCCCTATTATTTTGTGGTGGAGAATCAGGCGCGGTTGGGAGGCATTCTGGCCACCCTGTGCCCGCACGACAAAAAGAAAATTCATGGAATGGTGGATGCAGTCATGGTGCCTTGTGCGACCGGGCTGGAGAGCCAAGCTTAAACGATGATGAAACTTTACAATATTGACGGGTGCGGTTATTGCTCCATGGTTCGGGAGGTTTTGACGAATCTTCAAATCGATTATGAAAAAATCGACGTTCCCTGGCCTCACCACTTGCGAAAAGAAGTCCACGAAGTTTCCGGTCAAACCCATGTCCCGGTCCTAGTCGATGGCGACGTGGTGTTGGACGACGAGTATGACATCATTGACCATCTCAAAAAAACCTATTCGATTCATTCCTGATTAACAATTCAAAGGTTCAATATGGAGCGCTGGCAAAAACAACTGAGCGATAGTGCGGTAAAAGTGGAAGACCTGCCCTTTGTATCGGGATCAAAAGAATACTTGAAAAAGCTTCAGAAGGTTTCGGAGATTTTCCCGATTCGGATTAATTCCTATTTCCTGAACCAGATCAAGGAAGAAAACGATCCTTTATGGAAGCAGGTGGTTCCTACTGCCGAAGAACTGGATGATTTTTTAAGTGCTGAAGAAACTTTGGATACTGATCCTCTCAACGAAGAAGAGAATATGCCAGTTCCCGAGCTGGTCCACCGCTATCCCGACCGTGTGTTGTTGATGTTGAACAATCAGTGTCCGATTATTTGTCGATTCTGCACCCGCAAGCGCAAAATCGGTTTTCCGGGGATCGTGACCCGCGAAACCCTGCGGCAGGGTATCGAGTACATTGCGCGGCACCCGGAGATACGCGATGTAATCATGTCCGGTGGTGATCCCCTGCTAGTTCCCGATAAGGAATTGGAGCGCATCCTGGGGTCGCTCAGGGAAATCAAGCATCTCGAAATCATCCGCATCGGTACCCGTGTTCCCGGCACGTTGCCGGAACGTATTACCCCCGCTTTGTGTGAGATGTTGAAAAAATTTCATCCGCTTTACGCCAACCTGCATTTTAATCATCCCGCTGAAATTACGCCAGAGGTTGAACTGGCCTGCAACCGAATGGCCGATGCCGGTATTCCGCTGGGCAGTCAGACGGTTCTACTCAAAGGGGTGAATGACGAGGTGGAAATCATGAAGGAGCTGGTGCACAAACTGCTCAAGATTCGCATCAAGCCGTATTACCTGTACCAGGCGGATATGACGATGGGAACAGATCATTTTCGGACTAAAATTGAAAAGGGACTTGAGATCATCCGTGGATTGCAGGGCCACACTTCCGGTATGGGGGTGCCTTATTTTGTGATCGATACCCCGGGCGGCGGGGGTAAAGTCCGGTTACTGCCCGACACGGTGGTGGAATATAACGATCGCGAAATTATGGTCCGAAACTTTGAAGGCAAGGTGTTCCGGTATCCTCAGCCGACCGAAAAATCCCCGAAAAAAAATGTGCCGAGTGCCACGGTGGTTTCCTCTCCCGACAAGCTGTGTGAAATGGCGTAGCCCCACCTCCTACGACTTTACCTCCCTTTGTCACCCTGGGCCTGTTGACGGGTGATGCTGGTTTTGACAGAGACCCTGCCTTCGCTTAAAATATATTGAATGGCCGGGATATTTGGGCCATCCATCCGGGCGGGCTGTCAGCCGTTGGGAATTCAATTGTTTCTTCTATTTCCGAGAGTACTTTGAGAGATTTTATTAAACGGAATATGATTGCGGGACTGCTTGTAATCATCCCCATTGCCCTGACCTATATCGTGATGGCGTTCGTCATCGGCAAACTGGATGCGCTCATGGCACCGGTGGTGACCTGGATCATCCTCCAATTGCAACTTCCCCTGCCTGAAGACTTCCATCTTCCCGGATTGGGCTTCATATTGATTTGCCTTTTTATTTTTATAATAGGCTTGGTGACCGCCAATTTTTTAGGGAAACAATTGGTTCGCGCCTGGGATTATCTAATGCACCAAGTCCCGTTTGTTCGGGGAATTTACATGACCATCCGGGAGGTGGTCGTTGCTATTTCCCGGCCTGGGAAGTCTCCATTCGAGCAAATGGTTTTGGTTCATTATCCCCACCCGTCTTCACGAATGATCGGCTTGGTGTCCTGCGATGAACATGGGGAGGTGGCTGGCCGGACGGGTGAGGATCTGGTCAACGTATTTCTTCCCCTCCTCCCCAACGTGACGCTCGGTTTCATGTTGATCCTGCCGCGTGACCAGATCATTCCGTTGAAAATGACGCGGGAGGAAGGGATCAAGTATCTTATGTCGTTTGGAATTGTTGTGCCCGGGATGGATCTACCGAAAGAGCCCGCATGATAGAGATGGGCCAGTCAGGGAAGCGAAGTGTTTTAATTTGTATCGCTTTTCTTGCCGGCGATTTTTTCGCTGATGTTTTTGGCGATCCTCGTATTCATAGCCCCCAGCACTTTTCCTGCCACCCGGCTATTCATGCGCGAAATAATGATAATAGCAGTGGCTTCGTCCATGCTTTCCAGTAGCGCTGCGGCTTGCACCGGTTTCATGTTGGAGTAGGCCTTGACCAGCGCCTTCACATTTTTCTCGATCAGGTCCTTTTTGATGCCCACCATCTCCTCACTACGCGCCAGGGCTTCCTCGATTTTTTGAAGATCGGAAAGAATTTTTTTCTCAAGCACCTCAAGGTTCTTTTCTTTAAGGAGTAATTCTTCCTCCCGCTTTTTCAGTTCCCGGTTTTTACGTTCGATCATTTCCAGCAGGCGAAGCGTCTCTGGAGAAACGGAAGCGGGCTGGGTCGGTAGTTGCGGAGGTTCCGTTTGAGCTTTCGGCGTTGGCTCCGGTTGCGGAGCGGTTGGTGAATTCTGGGCGTAGGCCCACGATCCTGCCAGCAACGCGTATGCGCAGGTGAGACCGGTAACGAGTTGAAAGGAAAAATGTCTCATAATTTTCCCGTCGGCCATCGTGTCGAAGCAATTTCGTCCATCAGCGCAATTTCATCTTTAAGAACTTTACTTTTCTTCTTTAAAATTTCACGGTCTTTCAGGATTTCCATAACGCGCCGTTTTTTCATTGCCTCAACCAGTTCCAACCGCTTGGTTTCAACTTTTTCAGCGGTTTCTGATATGATTTGCTTCTGCAGGCCGGATCGGATGCCCAGGGATTGAAAATATCGGTCATACAGACCCAAAGTCCTGCCGGGGAGGGTCTGCTGGAGCCGGGTCTGCAGTTCATCTTTGTTTTTTGTGTCGGAGGAATTTAAATCCTGCAATTCATTTTGGCGGGCATAGAGATGATTTTGCATCTCCGCCATGGCGCGTTGTTCCAGATTCTCCGCGTTTTTACGTAACCTCAACAACGATTCAAAACGAAAGGTCATGATCCATCCTCCACAACTTGTTGGAGCCCGCTGATGCTGTCCTTCATGGAGATTGATTCCCCGATGTCCTGCCGCAAAAATTGGTTGAACGCTTCAATTTTTTGAATGGCCAAGTCAATCTTGGGATTGCTCCCCTCCGCATAAGCGCCGATGTTGATCAGGTCTTCCGCCTCGCGGTAGGTCGCGAGGATATCTTTAAACTGCATGGCCAAATCGATTTGCTCTTTGGAGACCACGTCGATCATCAATCGGCTGATGCTTTCCAGCACGTCGATGGCAGGATAATGATTGTGCGAAGAAAGCCGCCGCGACAATACGATGTGGCCATCCAGGATAGCCTGCACCGAATCCGAAATGGGTTCGGTTAAATCGTCCCCTTCCACCAGAACCGTATAGAGCCCGGTGATCGTTCCCTTGCCGGAGGAAGTTCCGGCACGCTCCATCAATTTGGGGAGCAGGGAAAATACGGAAGGCGTGAATCCGCGGGTGGTCGGAGGTTCGCCGACGGATAATCCGATTTCCCTCTGCGCCAGCGCGAACCGAGTCACCGAATCCATCATCAACAAGACGTCTTTGCCTCGGTCGCGGAAATACTCGGCGATCGTGTGAGCGATAAACGCGCCTCTGAGACGTACCAGCGGCGGTTGATCTGAAGCTGCCGCCACCACTACCGAATTTTTTAATCCTTCCCCGCCCAGATTCTCTTCAATAAATTCTTTAACTTCCCGTCCCCGTTCGCCGATCAGTGCAACCACGTTGACATCCGCTGAAGTGTTGCGGGCGATCATGCCCAATAAAATCGATTTGCCGATTCCCGTGCCGGCCATGATTCCGAGCCGTTGTCCTTTGCCGCAAGTGAGCAGGGCGTTGATTGCCCGTATGCCGACGTCCAGCGGCTCCCGGACCCGGTCTTTGTCAAGCGGGTTGACCGGGGTGCCGAAAATCGGGTAATCGACTCCCAAGGGAATCGGGCCTTTGCCGTCGAGCGGAAGGCCGTTGCCATCCAGAACACGCCCTAGTAAACCGTCGCTGACGTTGATTAAGGGGGAGTCGTCTTTCGATTCGATGATGCTTCCCGGCTCGATGCCGGTCATTTCTCCCAGCGGCATCAGCAGTATTTTGTGGTCGCGGAATCCTACCACT
>JAUVMD010000277.1 GCA_030600405.1 Nitrospirota bacterium | reverse complement strand
GGTGTGCCGCAGGGTCAGGTGGGTGGATTTGCCCTGTGATTTTAAAACGATCTCGACGGTGGAATCGCCCGGTTCCAGATCTTCGATGCCGCCCCAGGTGAAAACGACTTTTTTATTCAGTACGATTTTCGACAAATTCTCCCCGGCAATGGTTTCCATTATCGGCTGGGCAGATGATATTTAAGGTATTCGTCCATAGTGCTGAATTGATATTTTGCAGGCTCATCCGATTCATCCGAGCATCCCGCCATCAAAAAGGACATTAAGATCAAGGGTAAAATAATTTTCATAACATTTCTCCATCCGAATTATGACCCAAGCGCACCTTTTAACAGGATAACCGCTATTTGAATTGATGCGCTCATTTAACAGCAGGTGAGCTTCATAAAAAAAGGAAAAGTTTAGTCTTCGGCGAGGTCTTCCGATAAATCAGCAATCAACCTGAGGGCGCCCAGGACTCTGAGTCGTTCGTCCGGGTCAGAACCCTCTAGCCACACCTGGTAACCGCTTTCCTCCAAAACGGTTTTGGCGGACTGTCCATCTTCCAAACATCCATCCAGATTTTCTAGACACGAAATATCTTTTCCGGCCTGGGCGGTGATCTCCTCAAAACCAGAGGCTTCCAAAATATACTGATAGGTGTGAGCAGACTCAGGCAACTGCCTGGCAAGCTCTGCTAAAATGGGATGGGGTTGAGAATTCATTTCCGATTGAGCCTCCCTCCAGTTTCCAAAACACAAACGGCCTCAATGAGTCGGCATGTTGAAACCTTATTACGAGTTGGAAATTTCTTCAATACTATCTGCAATGTTTTGTTCCTGGACGATTCGCTCGATTATTTCATTCTGCAAGTCGGCGCTGAAATCATTGATGCCGCCCTCTGTGCATCCTTCAATGATCCAATCATAGCCCTCAAATAGATTATGGCCGTTACCCATGACACCCACCTCCTTGATCGCCTCTTTTCTGGATTTGGCCTTTAGCTGAACTTCCAAGTTTGTTTTAACCACAACGTGAGCGACATTCAATTCAAATCTTGCCCGCAGGCCATTCCAGAAAACGCTGTCCTCAGGTTCCTCCTGCTCCAGACGTTCAAGGATATCAGCTCGCAACTGGTCATTGAAATCATGGATCCCTCCTTCAGAGCATCCTTCAATTTTCCAGTCATAGCCCTGAACCAGGTTTTTGTTGTCAATCATTCCGGCCACTTCCTTCCCCGCCTCTTCGTTGGTGGTTCTGGATTTTAAAGTCACTTCCAAATTCGTATATACAGGCACATTGCTCACAATTAATTTGTACTTTTTATCATTCCCCATCGGTCAAACCTTCCGTGGTTGATTTTTCCATTTTGCCCGTCTAAAAACCTCCTCACTATACAACTAATAAAAAAAGGGGTCAGCCCTAAAAGAGCTAACCCCTTATAAATAAAAGTGGGGCTGAGAGGAATGGACCCTCTGGCCTATTGAATGCCAGTTTGATGATTAAGGTACTGGCCCTCGGTTTAAAAAGCGACGCTGAATGCAAAGGAAATGATATTTTCCGTAAAATCACTTTCCGGCAGGTTGGAAACGGCGTCGATGTGTTCGTAATTCAGATTTAACTGAAGTGATTTATAAAGAGGTTGGGCCAGATTCACCTGGAAGGAATGCTGCAAATCATAGCGCTCCTTACCCAAGCTTGGTGTGATGTGTTTATAATCTTTGTGGAAAAAACTGTAGGCAACGTTGAACTTGCCTCTACGATTCCAGAAAGGAAGGGAAGTGTTGGCGGCGATAGTCCCAAAATGCCCGGCATAGGTGAATTCATCCCCTCGAGTGGTTTTGTCTTCAAAACGGTAACTGAACAGGAGGTAACTCCTCCCTTTATTGAAAAAAACAAAATTGTCCATTCCTATCCCATGATTCTGGCCGTCGCGGGCGGGATCGATGAAATACCTGGAATCCTCGAAGAAATACTTGGTTAAGGCAAACCATGATTTGGCAGGGAAAAATCCTATTTGCGGGATGATGGAAACTGTTTCCAGGAAGTGCTTCCTTCCCAAAGCAACGTGATTGTACTGGATAAACACATCCACGTCGAATTTCTTGTACCTGCGGGTTACACCCAGGGAAAAAATATGTGATTGCAGATCGAATTCCGAGAGGGTGTCATAAATACTTTGATAAAAATCATAACCCACTTCCAATCCAAATTTGGGAGTTTCCAATAATTTATAGGCGCCTGAAAACTCAAAAATGTAGGCAGAATCTTGTAATCCTGTTGACAGGTCCTGTTGGCTGACGGTGACGTTGTCGTCAAATTCCATGCCTGCACTCATGGACATGAACCAGGGTTTATCGCCTTTTTCCTGGGTCATTTTTTTTATAAGGGTTTCTGCATTTCGAGCGATATCGGTGGTGGGGTCGACATTGATGGCCCTTCTCCAGGTTTCGGACGCGGCCAGCGGGTCTCCCAATTCGGACTGCGCTTCGCCGATATAGAACAAGGACAATTGCTTGAAATCGGAATCCAGTGTTCCGGCTTTTTCAAAATAGGGGATGGACTCGGCGTACTGTGTCTGCTGGATCAAAGATAGACCGAGATAAAACAGTGCGGTACTGTTGTCGGGGTTTAGGGTCAAAACCTGCCTGAAGGCATCGTCAGCCGCATCATAGGACCCGATTTCAAAATAGGAATTACCCAGGCGGAGATGAGCTTCTTCCGACGCAGGGTCCATTTGAACGGCTTGTTTGAAAGCCTTGATGGCCTCTTTGTATCGATAGCTTTCATTAAGCGCCTTTCCACGGAGGATCCAAAACCGGGCATTTTCCTCCGCCATGCATTCGGCCGTCCCAAAAGCACCGGCAACAAAAACATAAAATATGACTAGTAATGGAAGAGGGGCGAAGATATGGGCCATTTATTAGAATAACTCGAATAATATCAATGCTTTTATTATAGCGGATCAATCCGTCAAAAAAACCGTATGTTTCAATTGGAAGGCATCTCCCGGTGATAATCAAGAGGAAAGAAATGCGGGCTCATCCTTAAAAAAAGCTGGATATTGCGGCAGTAGAGAGTTTAATAAGGCGGGAATTTCTAGTTAAAAGAGGAGCGGAGTCCGGTCTGGTT
>JAUVMD010000043.1 GCA_030600405.1 Nitrospirota bacterium | reverse complement strand
GAGGCCGTGGTGCTTTCCAGGACGACACCGATCAAAACGCCGGTCATCCCCAGCAGAAACATCCCCAGATAAATGTTATTTCGGTTTTTCATGCTTCGGGCATGATACTAGCGGACCGGAACAGAAACAAATGAAAGACGCAGAGGCTATAGCGCCTTAAAGACCTCGTCGAGGGTTTTCCCGGCGTCGCCGAACAACATGCGCGTGTTCTCTTTGAAGAACAGCGGATTCTGCACGCCCGCATAACCGGTGGCCATACTGCGTTTCAAGACGATGGTGGTTTTGCCTTTCCAGCACTCGAGGACCGGCATGCCGGCAATCGGGCTGTTGGGATCCGTCTGCGCGGAAGGATTTACGATATCGTTGGCGCCGATGACGATGGACACGTCGATATTGGGGAAGTCGTCATTGATTTCATCCATTTCGTACACGATGTCATAGGGCACCCGGGCTTCCGCCAACAGGACGTTCATATGTCCCGGCATGCGCCCGGCGACCGGATGAATGCCGAACCTCACGTTTGTTTTTTTGGCGCGGAGCGCCTTGGTGATCTCGTGCACGATATGCTGGGCCTGGGCGACGGCCATGCCATAACCCGGGATGATCATGATCTCTTTGGCATCCTTCAACAGTTGCGCCACCTCGTGCGCTTCCAACGCCACCACTTCGCCCTGTTCGCCTTCCACAGCGGCGGCGGCACTGCCCGAGGTGGTACCGAAACCACCGGCGATGACCGCCAGAAACTTGCGGTTCATGGCGCGGCACATGATGTAGCTCAGGATAGCGCCGCTACTGCCGACCAATGCGCCAACCACAATGAGCAGATCGTTGTTGAGCATGAACCCGGTTGCGGCGGCGGCCCACCCGGAATAACTGTTGAGCATGGAAATCACGACCGGCATATCGGCACCGCCGATTGCCATGACCATATGAATCCCGAACAGCAGGGCAATTCCTGTCATTATCAGCAGGGGAATGAGTCCCTCACCGTGGCCGGCGGCGGATTGGTCGACGAACATTTTACAGACATAGATGGTACCAACCAGCAAGCCGAGATTGAGCCAATGCCTGCCGGGCAGTAACAGCGGGTTACCTCCGATTTTGCCGCTGAGCTTTCCGAAGGCGATGACGGAACCCGAAAAAGTGACTGCGCCGATAAGAATCCCCAGATAGGTTTCAATGTCATGAATCGTCAGCTCGACGCCTGCGAAATGCGATATCGGATCCATGAAATTGGCAAACCCGACCAGAACTGCCGCCATACCTACCAGACTGTGCAGGATGGCGACCAGTTCCGGCATTTCCGTCATTTGCACACGCTTCGCCAGAACCAAACCGATGCTACCGCCAATCACCAGTCCACCAACCAGAATTGCGATATTGGCGGTGATACCGGCGATGGTCGCCACCAGGGCGATGAACATACCGATGATGCCGTAAATGTTTCCGCGCCGCGCCGTATCCGGATTGCTCAAACCGCCCAACGCCAAGATAAAAAGGATTGTCGCCCCTATATAAGAGACGGTTACGATACCTGGATTCATCTCCTCGCCTCCTATTTGCGAAACATTTCCAGCATGCGACGCGTCACCGCGAACCCGCCTGCAATGTTAATAGCGGTGATCAGCGTAGCCACCCCGGCTAACCACATGATGAGTTTGTCACCCGAACTGATCTGAAGCAGAGCGCCGATGATAATGATACTGCTGATCGCGTTGGTCACGCTCATGAGCGGCGTATGCAACGCTGGCGAAACATTCCAGATCACCATGTACCCCACAAAACAGGCCAGCACAAATACCGTGAAATGCGCCATGAACGATGCTGGAGCCACGGCACCCAGGCCGAACAAAGCCAGACCGCCCACGCCGAACGTAATGGCGGGTCCTAGCCAGGAAGGCTTCATTTCTTCCGGTTGCGGTGGCTCGATTTGAGCCTCTTCTTTGGGCTTGGGTGGTGCCGCAGACAGTTTGGGCGCCGGAGGCGGCCAGGTGATCTCACCATGCTTAACAACGGTGGCGCCGCGAACCACTTCATCCTCAAAATCCACAATCACCTTGCCGTCTTTCTCCGGGCACATGTCGGTTAACAGATGGCGTAAATTGGTGCCATACAACTGGCTGGACTGCGTGGCCAAGCGGCTGGGCAGATCGGTATAACCGATAATGGAAACGCCGTGAACCTGCACCACCTTGCCCGCTTCGCTCAGTTTGCAGTTGCCTCCCTGTTCCGCGGCGAGGTCCACGATCACGCTACCGTCCTTCATGGACTTGACCATATCTTCCAGAATCAATTCCGGAGCCGGCTTGCCGGGAATCAAAGCGGTGGTGATGATGATGTCCACCTCTTTCGCCTGTTCCGCGAACAGCGCCATTTCCGCCGCGATAAATTCTTTACTCATCACTTTGGCGTAACCACCGGTGCCCGAACCCTCTTCTTCAAAATCGAGTTCCAGAAATTCCGCATCCATACTCTCGACCTGCTCTTTGACTTCCGGCCGCGTGTCGAACGCGCGCACAATGGCACCCATACTGATAGCCGTGCCGATCGCCGAAAGACCCGCCACCCCAGCGCCGATCACCATCACTTTAGCCGGAGGGATTTTGCCCGCGGCGGTAATCTGACCGGTAAAAAACCGGCCAAAGTGCTGGGCGGCCTCGATCATCGCGCGGTATCCGGCAATGTTGGCCATAGAGCTGAGTGCATCCATTTTTTGCGCGCGGGAAATGCGAGGTATGCTGTCCATCGACAGGGCGGTTACTTTTTTCTCAGATAATTTTTTGAGCAAGTCGGGGTTCTGCGCCGGCCAGAGAAAAGTAATCAATATTTGGTTTTCATGGAGCAAGCCCACTTCTTCGGATTTCAAGTCGGGATTAAACTCCGGCGCACGAACTTTTAAAATGATGTCGCTATCGTCCCAAATGGCTTTGGCGTCTTTCACAACCGTCACACCTGCTTCGGCATAGGCGGAATCGGAAAAATTGGCGGCCGCTCCGGCGCCGGACTGAATCGCGACTTCAAAACCCAGTTTATTGATGAGCTGACTGGCGACTTCCGGGGTCGTTGCCACTCGTCTTTCATCGGCATGGACTTCTTTCGGAATCCCAATTTTCATCTTACTTTTTCCCTTTTATGGAATTAATTCTTTGGAATGAAAACGAATAATAACCAAAACCCTCCACAATTCAAAACAAATTGATTCGGGCCAAAATAAGCGCTTGAGATTAGCACACAATCCGGTTTATGACCATTTTTCAATGGGAGTTTTCTCAAAGAATTGCCGTCCAAAAAATCAAATTGTAACTGCGGATCGGCAACAATTGCTCTCAAGGAAAGTGCTCCGTTGGACCGGGCCTAATGAGGTCCAAAACGCCGGGTCAGGTCAGGACTCTCCGCAGAATCCTGGTAGGAGCAATCGAATGCAACGAATATACCCCTACCGGATTACTGAATCGAATTCTCTCTCATTTACCGTAAGCCTTCTAAATCATTGGTTTTCGGCGACATATATTAGTCACAGAGTGTCATCCCTGGCCTGTCGAATTCCCCCAAAAAAATTGAAAGCAAAGATATTACGGGTTAGAATACATTAAGGGAAATAGCGGAAAACATTGGGATTCATCGTTTACCGCAGTCTCAAAAAGATAATAAAAATTCCCATTTTCAGACCTTTAGCCTCAAAAATGATCTTATGAGACCGGAAGACCTCAATTTTGACATTCAGGACACTGATTTCCTTACGGAAGACTTTTCTCAATTCTTCAATATTTTTGAAAAGATCTTTAGATTCTATTTCTTCGCCCGCAATGTGGAAGGGGCGCTGACCGACATCAGCCCGAAAATCAGCAATGTTCTGGGTTACGAGCCGGAAGAATTCAAGAAAAACTGGAAAAAATACCTGACCGAACATCTGGCTAACAAGGAAGTGATTCTAAGGTCGGAGTTTCCGCAATACAGCGGCAAACATATCAAGCCCTACAATGTAGAAATCAAAAGCAAAAGTGGCGAGAAAGTCTGGTTGGACATTTACGAAATCCCGATACTGGACCCGGCTGGGAAAGTGGTGAAATATCATGGGCTGGCCATTGACTACACCGTGCGCAAAACCCAGGAAAACGAGTTGCGGATGCGGGAAAAGCGATTCCGGGAAATCAGTCAATCCTCACCCATCGGAATCTTTCATGCCGACCCCAACGACCTGATGACATACGTCAACCCGGCTTGGCAGATTATCACCGGACGTCCCATGGCCGAGACGCTGGGAAATCCCTGGTGGCAACCTATTCATCCAGAGGACAAAGAGGAAGTATTCCGAACCTGGGAAATCGCCGCCCGGGAAGAGCGGGAAATCTCCATCGAGTGCCGCATCATACGGCCAGACAAAGGATCGGTCTGGGTGCAGTTGCATTCCCGCTTCCTGTTCGATGACAATGGCAAAATCACCTTCGGTACGCTGGAAAATATCAGCGAAAGAAAAGTAGCACAGGAAAAACAGGAACAGTTGATCCAGGAATTGCTGGACCTCAAAAAGAAGCTGGAAATTTCCGTTCGCACCGATCCCTTAACCGATCTCCCGAACCGCCGGGGATTAGCGGAAAAACTGGAATACGAGAAAATCCGGTTCGACCGTAGCAAGAATCCTTTTACCATTATCATGGGCGACATCGATCACTTCAAAAAGATCAACGATACCTTCGGCCACGATGCGGGGGATCACATTTTGACCGGCATCGCCCGGATGCTGAGAGATAACTCCCGTAAACAGGACATTGTATCGAGGTGGGGCGGAGAGGAATTTATCATCCTGCTCCCGGAAACGGATCTGGGAAACGGAGCGATTCTTGCGGAAAAATTAAGAGACAAGATCGAAAGGGGGGTCTTTGTTTACCAGGGTAAAAAAATTCCTGTCACTCTCAGTTTTGGGCTGAGTGTGTACAACAAAAAAGGCCTGAAGATGGATGATGTCATCAAACAGGCCGACCAATGCCTCTACGAAGCCAAAGACAGCGGACGTAACAAAGTCGTGTTCAAAAAACAATCCTCAACCTAAAAACCTAACTCCAGAACCAGCAAGGAGTGCATCGTTCCTCTATTCATCCATGTCGTCGAAGACGCCGGAGGCGAGGCTTTTGCGGGCGGTCCGGGCTTCCTGTTCGGCGCGGGTGATGCCCTGATCGTAATCGTTGTGATCCACATACCTGAGTACCGGCTCCATCTTCGGATGGCGTTGCAGATACAGTTTCGTCATGGTCTGGCAGACGCGGCGGTATTTAGGGTGCCCCGCCTTCTGCGTGCGCAGTTCGGTGAAATGGCCCAACTCCCTCAGATTCATCCCCATGTTCCACCGGATAAAATGATTGAACAGGGAGGCGTATTGCGCTTCGGCACGCATCCCGACCCGCAGTAAATCGTTGTACAAGCTCTCCGCCCGTTCGAAACATTCCTGCGCCACTTCACCTTTTCCGATTTCCTGAATCTCTTCGGGTATCGAATAGCCGAGTAGCACTCCCATATTCTGTCTCTGCTGGGTCAACATGCGATGCCTCTGCAGGTCGCGGTACTCGGCGAAACCGGCGATGATGTCGAAGTTGATGGGGTACCCGTATTCCAGCGCACGGCCCGGGCGGTCCCGTTTCGATCGCCGTTCCCCGATGTAGACGGAAAAAACTTCCTGCCGCTTGTCTTCCGGCAACGCGCGGACGATGCCGCGAATCTGTTGGGTCGAGTGCTGGACATAAGGATAGATCATCGACGCCAGGAGATTGATCAAATAATCTTCATCCTTGTCTTCCAGCAGAACCACCTCTGGGGACAACTCAATCGCCACCCCTTGAAACAAGTCATCACACAGAGTCAGCATGGCGCGGTCGATCTGAACCCGGTAATCGTTTTTTGCGGCGCGCTTGATGAACGTCGGAATCTGCGAGTCGAGCGCTTCCTTGATCTTTCCGGCCAGATCCTGCGCCTCGCTCAAATCCTGGCTGAGCAGTTTGGATATGAGTCCGGAAAAAAACCGGCCGTTACCGACAATTCCCAGATTGGCCTGAGTCGCGGCGGGTAGGATGCACCGGATCACGTCGCACGCTGCACTGCGGATGGTGAAGTTGTAGGCGATGCGGTGCGCCCGGCGCTCGTTATCGTCTTCCAGACCATTCAGCCCGGCCTTTCCGGTTCCGCCATTCCGCTCCACTTCGATTTGAAATTGTTCTGCGGGCAGGCGTTTCCGGAACAATTCCTGCATCGGTTCGACCATAGACGCATAGGTCTCAAAGATAAAATCCATGGTCTGTACGTAGGAATCTTTCAAACCGGAGGCCCTGATGTTGACGGGGCACACATAGCGCCACCGCCCTTCCCTCTGCTGGTCGTAAAGCACGTAGCGGGTGGACTCCTCGATGGGTGATCCACCGATCCGGCAGTCCTCGATGATTTTCGTCATGAGGTTGGAAATTTCCTCGATGCACAGGGGGGCGACCGCCAATTCCGCCACCGACTCGTCACCGAACTTGTTGACGACGCGGTCGATCATTTCACTGCCTTTGACGTCGTTGGGAGTACCGTCGGGATTGAGGAACTCGCGCGCCACCGTTTCCTTGAATCCGGTCGGAGCCCGGCTGTAACGCGCCAGGGCCGCGCCGATCACCTCCGGGTTGAGGTTCTTCAGAGAAAACACCTTCGCCTCCACGTCCGTCAGGTAAGGGACGAGGATGGTCTTCTCGCGGTCGGTCAGTTCATCGGTTCGTTTGAGTTTCATGGATGGGATCTTTGGCGCACCGGAAACCGGTGTCGTTGAAACGGACTTCGGGACGGCTCCAGCGTCGGAACGCGCTGTGCAGGGTATCCGCGTAATTCACCCACGATCCACCACGCACCACTTTGAATTTTCCGGACTCCGGCCCTTTCGGGTTGTCTTTGGTTTTCTTCTTGTAATAATGCATGTCGTACCAATCGGCCACCCATTCCCAAACATTTCCGGCCATATCTTGTGCGCCATAAACGGAAGCGCCGTTGGGATAGCTCCCCACATCGGTCATGGTGGACACGCCTCGCCACTTCCTTCGGTAAGTGGCCTTGCCGGGTGGAGCGCTGTTGCCCCAGGGATACATGTTTCCCAAGGGACCGCGTGCGGCTTTTTCCCATTCCGCCTCGGTGGGCAGGCGCTTGCCTCGCCATTTGCAATAAGCCACGGCATCGTACCAATTCGCTTGGGTTACCGGCTGATTGCGGATTTTTTCTGGAAAGCTTTTTCCCTTCCACAAATTGCCCTGCCGGCAAGCCTCCGTTTCGCAGGTGCCGTCTAAAGCCGGACGGTGCCCGGTGGCTTTTACGAACTCCAAATATTTTTCATTGGTGACTTCGTAAACATCGATCCAGTATTTGTCCAATCGAACAAAATGGCTGGGCATTTCATCCTTGAACCACCAGCGGGTGCAGGTCTTGTCCACCTGGGTACACCTTTTCAGGATTCGGCTCACCTGTTGGAAGGACAATCCCATCCTGAACCGACCGACAGGAATTTCCACCATATCCGAAGAACCGTGATTTATATCGACCGGTTCATCCGGGGCGTCTGCCTGGATAAAGGGCGGCGCTCCCAGAATAAAAAATGAAATAAGGAGCATCCTAAGAGCAACAATCTGGACTCGACTGACCATCAACAATAATAAATTCGTCCTGCGGTGAATGGAATTAAGGGAAAGAATCCTATTCGGCGCCGGAATCTCCAGAACCTTCTTTAAACCGGGTCATCTCCTTGCCGTGAATGTAAAACAGGGAAAGCCCCAGAATCATGTTTACCGTATACAACCAGGTCAATTGGCTGTGATAACTGTCAAACCGGACTTGCAGGCGTTGATCGGCGGGGTTGGCCTTTTTCTGCTGGTCCAGATCGTGCATTTGCGGACGCAGAACACTGCCGATATACAACGCCAGCACCACCATGATGGCCAGAAATACTTCCTTGGTGTATCTTTTTTTGGTCACCACCTTTTCCAGGTATCCGGCCCACCCATTTTTATCAGCCAGAAATTTGATCACTACCGCGGCCACCATCAATCCCATGCACCAGTAAATGATATGAACGTTGAACGCATCCATGATGCCGTTCATGACTTTGCTGGCCAGCGGCTTTTGGTCTTTGAGTTTGACGCGAACCACGATTTCCGTCAGTATCCCCAGCAAAAACATTCCGCCGACCCAAAGGCTCAGCGAAAACAGGTACAGCCAGTTGGAAATATAGATGAGACGTTTCATCAGTAAACGGAAAAACTACAATCCGCCTCCCCTTTCAGAATTCACCGGTTTCCGGAAACCCGCTTGCGCAATTCCTTGAAACTGTCCTTGAT
>JAUVMD010000181.1 GCA_030600405.1 Nitrospirota bacterium | reverse complement strand
TCAGAAAGCTCTCCTCTCGCTCCATTTAGTTGAACAAAAAATTCGGGTCCGTTACGGTGTGGCCCTTATTGGTTTTTTCACACAGTTTTAGATTTTGGGAAACCAGTATTTTTCTATCCTGAGGTGCCACCTTTTTATTCATAAAAGTACTCCCTCATACTTGAGTCAATATTTAAATAACTTGGTTTATATAAAAAAAGTAAAAACTTGATTCAATATAATCAACCCGTATGCATACGGGATACTTGCCCTACTCGTCGATTCGCCCCTGGCGGTTCATCTTGAACTGCTTGAATGGAATGGCCTGGCTTTTAACACCTTCCTTCTTCAATTTTTTCACGGCGGCCGTCAATTTGCGGATTTTATCCGGCGTGATGTCGCGGAACGACAGACAGGCGTCTTCATGACCGGCCTGGGCGCACAACGCGATGGTGTAGCAATCGGTTCCGCCTCGGATGATTTTCAAAGCCAAATTTGCCTGGTGGCAATGCACGCCGACAAAAATACAAACATCAATTTTGTTATGCCAAATGGTCAGGTTGGGATGGTTCGGGTTGATCTCTACTTCCGCATTGATCTTCGGATACTTGGGACGATAATCCGCCATCGGGATCAACCGGGCAGGAAGGGCTTCAGCCAATTCACGAATGGCCTGAGCTTTATGGCCAGCCTTTTCGTTCCATTTCCACAAGACCAACGGTCCCGGGAAAATGGTCGGCACTTTGGCGCCTAAAAGTTTGCGCGCGGCATACTCATACGCTTCTTCTTCGTCTACGATGCGGCCCTCAATATGGGCTTCACCCGGGTCCGGCAATGTAATTCCCATGCTGGCTGCGGAAGGCGGCAAAAAAGCCTCCGGCCCAGGCACAACTTGATATTGTCCCATCCTTCTAATCCTTATATTTTAAAGGTTTAACTTCCTTTGGCTTCATTTGTGAGGCACAACTATAAAACACTCTTTGGGGGCTTGTCAAACCTTTTCCATTCAATTAATTATTGTTGATTGTACTGACTTTTCCGCCAGTTCCAACTAAATATTAGACACACCTACCATTTCCCTCCAAGGCCGGCTTTCACTGTAAACCGAAAAAATTGAGGTCTCAACTCTATCCATCGGCAAATCCTAATAAATACTTTTAAAAATAAGGCTTTAATGGGCCTTGAAACCCGAAGATTTTATTCCTTGGCCTTTCTCGGCTTCTGGAATAGTCCATTGACAGCATCATTCCTGCATCTGAGTATGCATCGGGAAGGGCAAATATCCATATTTCTATGGGAGTCCTTCCCGGTACCCAGCCTGCCGATTTCTTGCTTCTCAAATGATTAAAACAGCACCTTACTTTAATTAATAAATGCCTCACAAATTAATAAATGCCTCACACAGTTCAACATTGCACCGGGCTCCGGTGATGTTTAACGACCCCTTTCCCAATGAAAAATTGTCACTCATCATTAATTTTCAGCCAGGAGTATGCTATATTAATAATCCTATTAAGTTTTTAAAATCAATAGATTGCCCCATTTTCAGCAACGGGTTGATGCCTTATGGAAAAAGTCAAAATTTATACCGATGGTGCCTGTAAGGGAAATCCCGGCCCTGGGGGTTACGGTTGTATTATCGTCCGGGACGGGAAGACTCGTGAGCTTAAAGGCGGCAGGAAAGAAACCACTAACAATATCATGGAAATGACCGCCGCCATCGTCGCCCTGCAACACCTGAAAAAACCCAGCGAAGTGGAACTGACCACTGATTCGCAATACCTGGTCAGGGGAATGACGGAATGGATCAACGGCTGGATCCGCAAAAGCTGGGTCAACGCGTCCAAACAACCGGTCAAGAATAAGGACTTGTGGCAGGAGTTATTACGACTGAGCGAACATCATAAAATCAAATGGATCTGGGTGCGGGGACATAACGGGCATCCCGAAAACGAACGCGCCGACGTCCTCGCCAACGAAGGCTTGGCTGACCTTTATTGATCATGCAAACCGTCGAATACTTTCAACGAAAAAAATTATACGCACTGGGGCAATGGGTATTATGCGGAGGGCTCTGTGTTCTGCTGGGGGCTTGTACCACATTGAGCCTGACCAGCCATCCAAAAGAGAGAACTTCATCAACCCCGCCTTCAATACTTGCGAACCCCTCTGTTGCTAATAAGGAAGCCGGTTCCCAGGCCCGGACTCTCCAGGCTTCTTACCGCCTTTCCGCTTATGGAAATACCGTCATTGATCTGCCTTACGCACTGGATTATCCGGTAGATGAAAACCATCAATGGGTGGACGAATTGAAAACGGCTCCCGAATGGACGCGGACTCCGGAAGAACTGCCTTCACCATCTTATTCTTATGAGGAACCCCTGCCTCCTGATCATCAGATCCAAACTTCCACACCGCAGGCGCCGGATGACTCTGCTGAAGACACCCAACCGTGGATAGACGACATGAGCCGGGCCTCCCTGAAGGAAGCGATCCAAAGACAGTTGAGCGTCATGGAACAAACCGATCTGACCCGGCGCGTCCGGATCGGTCCACGCTGGGTGACCCGCCAGCAGCTGGTCGACACCTTGTACGCCTTTAGGGATTTGCTGGAGCAAAATTTATCCGAAGAGGTGTTCAACCGTCGCCTCAACGAACAGTTTGAAGTGATCACCGCGGGCTATCCCCGGGAAGGCCGCCCGGTTCTGTTCACCGGTTACTACACACCCATCATTACGGCACGGCGGGAGAAAACGCAGGACTTTGTTTTTCCGCTGTATCAGAAACCGGAGTGGTACCCTGAGACACAGGCAGCGTTGAACCATCCGGGAATGCCCCGCCTCGATCCGGGTTATCATTTGACCCAGGTCCGCAACCCGCCTCTGCTGACGCGGGAAGACATCGACGGCGGCCAGGCCCTCAGCGATCAGCAATTAGAGCTGGCCTGGCTCAAGGATGATCTCGAGCGCTATTTTCTGCACATCCAGGGGTCGGGTTATCTGGCGTTTCCGGACGGCACTCTGCAAGCGGTCCAATACATGGGTTCCAACCATTTCCCGTACCGTAGTGTCGGCAAACAAATGATCAATGACGGCGTCATCGAACCCGCCCAGGGATCGATGCAGGGAATTAAACAATACTTTCGCGAACACCCGAAGGATATCGACAAGTATCTGTTCCGCAACAACCGCTATATTTTTTTTCAGAACTCCGACAGTTCACCGCGCGGGTCTGGCGGCGCCGAGCTGGTGGCGGGGCGTTCCATTGCCACCGACAAGTCGTTGTACCCAGCCGGCGGACTGGTGTACATCACCATGAAAAAACCCCTGTTGAACGACGAATTGGAAATCACTGGATGGCAAAAGGTGTCGCGGTTCATGGTGGATCAGGATACCGGGTCGGCTATCAAAGGACCGGGCCGGGTGGATTTATATTTTGGAGTTGGCGAACCCGCTGGTGCGGCAGCGGGCCACTACAAACGCACCGGAAACATGGTCTACCTTCTCAAAAAATAAAAGCCCCTACCCAGGCATATGCCAGTATCTTCCTCAAACAACCGGAGCGCCCTGTATCGCGATGGGGGAGCTTTAGGTATTCTCCTGTGCGCCCTGCTATTGTTATATTTTCCTGTGGTGTTCGGAAGCAAAGTGATGTTTTCCACAGACACACTTTATTTTAATTTTCCGATGTACCACTATTTGCACCAAGCCTACCACGACGGATTTATCCCGTTCTGGAACCCGAACCAATTTGCGGGCCTCCCCTTTATGGCGGTTTTGCAAACCGCCGTGTTTTATCCGCCCAGCCTGATTTTTTTTCTGGACGATTTTACTCTGGCCTTCAATCTGAACCTGGTATTCCATCACGGAGTTCTGGTGGCCGGCACATATATCCTGACCCGGTTTTGGGGATTTTCCCCGGTGGCGGCACTGTGTTCCGGACTAACCGCTCTGCTGGGAGGTTTTTATCTATCCATCAGTACCTTCTCCAACCATTTTCATTCAGCCGCCTGGTTTCCACTGTTTTTTTTCTGCTTTGAAAAATTCCTCAGGAACAAATCCACCCGGTACTTTCTATTATCGATTGGAGCCTGTGCTCTGCAAACTCTGGCGGGCAGTCCCGAGTACAGCATCCTTTCCGCCCTGCTGATTTTTTCCCATACGTTATTGATCCGGCGGGAAACATCCCGGGTTCTGGAAAACGTTTTTCTTTTAGGACTGGTGGTGTTGGGCGTGCTGGCGGTCACGGCCTTTCAACTTCTGCCGACCTGGCTGTTTGCACGGGAATCGATTCGAGACTTCGGCATGGAGTACGTGCATCACGCCCGCTGGTCGATGGACCCTTCCGCTTTGATGCACCTGTTGTTCGCCACCCCTGCC
>JAUVMD010000039.1 GCA_030600405.1 Nitrospirota bacterium | reverse complement strand
TACGTGGGCAATCATCCCCTGCCCAAAAATTTTGGAAGAATCCGCATGTATCACCTGGGAGAAAATTGACATGGCATGGCGGCGGTTGTTCTATTTATGGACACTGGCCTGGCTTTGGAGTGCGGCATTTCCGGGAACCGCGGTTTCCCAGCAAAGAACTCCCATCCAATTTCTGTCGGTTGCTCCGGATACAGAGACCAGGCTGGCCGACCAGAAACTCCTGGAGTATTTGCGTCACAAAGTCCCCGTGACCTTTGAAAAACAGGAAATGAAATATGAATCGGCGATCAAAACCCTGTTGAACTGGTATCAGAAAAAACAAGGGCCGCTGTTGGCACGGGTCACTCCTTACGCTTTTGTGGTTGCGGAAATGCTGGGGGCGAATTTGGAAATTATTGGAACGTATTTAAACAAAAATTCCAATAGTGTGACCAATGGCAGTTACTTCGTCGTCCACAAAGATTTCGGCTATGAAAAAACCGAAGCCCCGGAAGATTTTGCCCGCCACTTGGACAATCAGGAAGCTCAGACAAAAGATTTCATCGAAATTTTAAAACAGAGGGAAACACCCGCGCGTTTCGTTTATCACAGCAAATTCAGCACTTCGAGCCATTTCCTTCCTTCTTTATATTACAAGAAGCAGAGCATCTTTTCATTGTTCACGCAACCTAAGGGCAAACAGAAATTTATCACGATTCACAGCCTGGCACCGGATGGTATTGACACCGCTTCTGATTTGATTCCCCTCATCAAGGGCAGGCAGGCAGATTTTACGGCAGTTCGTGAAAGCATCAAAAACAAGTTCGACACGGATACGGATCTCAAATTCATCCAACTGCCTTATTCGACTCCCAACGACCTCTTGGTGATGATCAAACCGTTTGACAAACTCATCAAGCAGATCAAGGACCAGATTCTTGAAACCATCCGAAGAATGGAGGCGACCGACATCAATGAAGGGGACCTATTGAAGTGGGAAGATTTCAACGCTAGCCCGAAGGCGCGGAAGTCACTGGCCAACCTACGTTACCTGGCTAAAACCACGCCTCATCCTGTGGTGATCAACATTCGCAAATCCCAAAAGGAAAACTCCGGAATCGATGAAAAACATGTGGAGGCGGCCCGACAGGCTGTACGCTTTTCCGGAACGGAAATGGTACTCTTCGATGAAGACTACCACAGCGCGTTTGACATCCTCTGGACGCTGGAAACCCGGCATGACCATTCGATCTTGCTGACCAGTACAATCATGGATTCAGGTCTGACCCAGGAATTCTCCATAAGCTACCGCATAGGTGATATGGAAAACCTGGCTTCGCGCATCAGCTGGGTGATCGACCATAAAATACACCGCATCCGTTATATCTGGCCGTTTGATGACGAAACCGCGCGGGTGCTACGGGATGTTGATTTTCATATCCCCCTGGGCCAACGGTTGAAGGTTCAAAAAATCACGTGGAGCGATTTCAATACCAACGAATACACGGTAGACACGCCTTTTAATGTGGAGGTCACGCAATCGGATTTTCATTCATTCCAATTGAAGGGCAAGGGCTTCCCGCAAAAGGAAGATGGCAAGTTCGGGTTCGAGCCCCTGGGCAATGTGACCTACCGGGTGTTTCTGGAACGAACTCCCAATGCTGGCGAGGCATACAAAATAACAACCAAAATTTTGATTGGGCTGTTTGGCCTGGCCGCATTGTTCACTTTGGTCGAGGTGATCATTAAACCCAAAACGCCCGATCCTCTTAAAGAAAAATCATGAGTCATCGAATTTTAAATAATCGCCTGGGATTGATCTTCATTCTACTCGCGCTGTTCATCGTGAACTATACCCAAACCCAGATGGAAGCGAACCTGAAGACTCCGGCGCATTATGAAACAGGTTATAAAATCGCCCAGGCGTTTATGGATTTGGAGGGAAATCTGGATTTCTCTCAGTTCGGGGGCCTCGGGGAAGGGGCCGCAATCGCTCATTCCATTACGTTTTACGTTTTATTTCCCGTTCTGTTACTGATGGTGGGCGTTGGTCTTCTTTTCCGCAGAGAGATCACTCCCTTCCGCGTAATGACCCTTGGGTTGGCAATCAGTTATCTGATCGCCCTGTCATTCTTCATCTTTTTCCCGGTTCCGGAGCGCTGGGCTTTTCCCCCGGCCAACGCTATTTTGCTATCCGATGCATGGTCCACCGGGTGGGTTGAGTTTTACAGATCGTTCCGGGCACTGGACAACTCGTTCCCCAGTCTGCCGGCCGCCTTTACTCTGGTGATGATTTTTGTCTGTTACCGCTACCGGTTTAAATTTAAAAACCCCATTTGCCTTGTCGGATTGGCCGTGGTCCTTTCTTCATTCACCCTGGGTATTCACTGGGTGCCGGATCTGCTCATGGGCGGATTTCTAGGCATCTTCAGTGTGTCTCTGGCTGTTCTGTGGGATCACCGAATTGTGGACAAAATTAAAAAGGTGCAGCCGGAACTGGCGACCCAGGGTGCCCGCGTAATAAGAATCAAACTATCGGAGAAAAAAACGACCTTCATCAGTTATCGCCGGGAGACAGGCTCCATCATGGCCCGCATCGTTCAATCGG
This sequence comes from Nitrospirota bacterium, assembly GCA_030600405.1. Classification (GTDB taxonomy): domain Bacteria; phylum Nitrospinota; class Nitrospinia; order Nitrospinales; family Nitrospinaceae; genus SZUA-226. The sequence goes on along the minus strand of JAUVMD010000039.1, from coordinate 6,121 downwards.
AATTAAAAAAAAGGGGGCACATGTCATTTCTGGATGTGGACGATCTCGGGCCAAAGCAGTTCGGTGAACGATTATTGCGGGAAATCGAATCGGTTCCCAATTTCGTGGTGGTCTTGTCGCCCGGCTCTATGGACCGGTGCGAGGCACAGGACGACTGGTTGCGGAGGGAAATCTCCCATGCCATCACCACCCACCGGAATATCGTTCCCCTCATGGTCGACGAGTTTGAATACCCTTCCAAGGAAAGTATTCCGGAGGACCTCGAAGAACTCCTGCATCACAACGGCGTCACCTATTCCCACGAATACTTCGCCGCCACCTTTGACAAGCTTTCCGACTTTCTACAAAAGGCTTAGAGGAACGGTCAGGTTCTCGCGAAGACTCAATTAAAACCCGGCCCGATGAGTCGAAGACGCTAATCCTCGTTGCTTTGGCAATCGTATTCGCTGTCGCTAATCCAGTTGATTTTCATATAGGCCGGAAGCCGTGTGGTGGCATCGATGGTTGCGGAACGGAGTTGATCGCAGGTCAGGTTCTCAGCCCCACGCAGGTCTGCTCCTGTCAAATTAGCGCTGGTCAGGTCCGCCGACTTCAGTTTGGCGCCCTGCAGGCTGGTGTTGGATAGATCGGCGCCGGCAAAATTGGCATCCATCAGAATCGATCCGTGACCAATATCCGCACCGGTGAATTTGGCTCCTTCCGCGTTCACCTCGGTAAAATCTACCTTGGCCAGGTTGGCCTCCTGAAAACAGGCATTGCTGATATCAGCGTCGAAAAAAGTGGAGCCGCCCAGATTGGCCCGGGTGAGATTGGCTTCCATCAAATCCGCCTGAGAGAAAACCGTGCCGACCAAAAGCGCGTCTTCCAGGTTGGCTCCGCACAAATCAACATAGGCCAGATCCGTCCCGCACAAATCCACGCGAGATAAATGCATGTGGGCCATGGAAGGAAGACTGAGCTGATTCGACAACAGCGTGAGGATGGCTTCCCCCTTTTTTAAAACGGTCCCCGCTTCTGTCTGTTCCCTGTTATCTTCAAGAAAAGCGACCAAGGTCTCTTCAGAAAAATCATTCATCGGTGTTTTCCTTCTAATCTCGGGGTGGGTTCGCCGAAAAGGGTATCAAAACCTGGGGAGGAATGGAATTAAATCCGTATTAATTCTGACCGCTTTTTACAACTCGCATCAGGAAATCAGGTGCTTGCCGGGAATGAGATAATGGCTGACGTAATCGCTGACGGCATCTTCCAGGGAGAGAGTGGGGAGGTCGTATCCCGCATCGCGAATTTTACCGACCTCCGCGCAGGTGTGGTATTGGTACTGGTCTCGTATGGAATCGGGCATCTCGATATATTCGATCACCGGCTCCCGGTTCATAGCCTCGAAGATCGCCCGCGCCAAATCGTTCCAGCAACGCGCCTGCCCAGACCCTACGTTGAACAGTCCGTTGATTTCCGGGTGATCCTGGAAAAACAGGGTCATCGCCACTGCGTCCTGAACGTAAATAAAATCTCGCACCTGTTGCCCGTCGCCATACTCGTTGTGATAGGACTTGAACAGGCGGATCTTGCCGGTGTCGCGAATCTGCTCGTACCCTTTCAGCACCATGCTTCGCATGTCTTCCTTATGATACTCGTTGGGTCCGAAGACGTTAAAATACTTGAGACCCACCATCCGGTCCAACACTCCTTCCTGCTGGGCCCACACATCAAAATCCTGTTTGCTCTGACCGTACGGATTGAGGGGTTTTAACGTTGCCAGACGGGAAACGTCGTCGGAATACCCTTGCTGGCCGTCGCCGTAGGTGGCCGCACTGGAGGCGTAGATGAACCGGATGCCACGCCCCAGGCAGTATCGCGCCAAATGTTGGGTGAACTGAAAATTATTGCGGTTGAGAAAGTCGACGTCCGTTTCCGTGGTGGAGGAGCAAGCCCCCAGATGAAACAAAGTGTCCACTCCTTTCAAAGACCCAGCGAACACCTGCTCAAGAAATGTGTCCGGGCTGACGAGACGCGAAAATTTCAACAGGGCTAGATTATTCTTCTTTTCCGGATGGTCCTCAATGTCGACGACACTAATTTCGGTGCATCCGCGCCGATTGAGGGCATGAACGAGGGCGCTACCGATAAACCCCGCGCCGCCGGTGACGACGATCATGGTAACTCCGAGAGAAATTTAGAAAATAAATTTTGAATCTTTCGTTTCCCGGTGCATGCTTTTCCAGTCGAAATCTGGGAGCAGGGGCCGGGGCTTCGCAGTGGAGGCTTCCGCCATTTTTTTGAGGATTTCAACACGGTCTTCGCCTGCGGGATGGGTGGAAAGATATTTCATCCACTCCGGAGTTCTTGACTCTTCACCCGCTCTCCTCTTGCCATCCGGCGCATCTTCTTCGGAATCCTTCTCGAGTGATTTTTCTTCAGAGTCTGCTTTTTTCTTATCTTTTTTCCCCGATTCCAGTTGACGATGCTGTGCTTCTTCCAGTTTCTCAAATATCCGGACCATCCCACGAGGATCGACCTGGGCGGCCAGCATCATCTGCATTCCCTCACTATCCGCCTGCGATTCCAATGTCCGGCTGAAACGCAAAAATTCCAAAATACCCCCAGCCTGTAAAATCACGCTCGTTATAGAGTCGGAGTTTCCGGAGATAATCAATCCGAACAAATTGATCGCCTCCGACCGGATAATACCGCGCGTGGAATGGCGTTTCAACACATGCTGAAATTCATGCGCCAATACCCCCGCCAGCTCTTCCGGAGTTTCCGTGACATTGATGAGCCCTTGAAACACGATAATCGTGCCTCCCGGCAAAGCCATGGCGTTAACCATTTTAGACGGATGCACATAAATCCGAAAATGATACGGTTGATCCGGAACCGCCGTAAGCAATCGCTTGGATATGGCATCCAATGCCTTGCGCGTTTTTGGATCCGGATCCTTCAAAGATTCTTTAAATAAGGCCTGAAAATAATTCTGGCCCAGCTTCTCTTCCCATTCCGTTGGGATTTTATCGGCGACAGCATTGGTCATCGCCGGAATGGCATACACCCAAATCGCAAAAATAAAAGGAGGGATGATGACCAACGCCAGAATCATCAACCCATATCTCATCTTTCTTTTATGAGGCTGGTTCCAGATGTTACCCAGAGCCCCCGGGGCCACCCGATGCGCCTCATGAAGAAATTTAGGATCCTCGATAACTACGGATTCAGGAATGATATCAGGGTTTGAAGTGGAGCGTTCCAGACGAACCGGGCCGGTGGAGCCGGCCCTGGATAACTTCAGGTTGGGATAGAGCCAGGAAATTCGGCGGCCGTCAGAGAAAACCAGTTGCAACTGGGTCCGGGTCAGGAAAAGCTTGACGGGATATTTATTGGCACTTTTCCCATCATAATAGGTCCCCGAAAACTCAGATTGGGTGGCATTCATATTCTATTGGAAGACAGGAATTCGATTCGGTCAGAGTCCAATGTCGATGTCCATATCAAAGCCATCGGCTGCTCCTTCGCCCAGGGCACTACTCTTTTGCGCTTCCTGAACCACCTGGGATAACTGCATATTGCCGACTACAGACAAGTGATCCGCCAAAAACCTACGGGATCGGATGGTGGCCAATGGAAGGGCCAAGCCGACGGTAAACACGATAAGTAAAAAATTGGTGAATTTCAGCATAAACCATTGCCTGCCTGTCGCATCGTAATTGAAGGTGCCGCCGGCAAATTGGGTCTTCGACCAGTGGTACCGGTCCAAGTAAACCACATAGTACAGGAAACCGATAATCAAAGGAATCCACACCACCGCAAAAGCGATGGTGGACTGCTCTTTGGAAATTCCCGGCACCAGAAGCGGCAATGCAACCGGAAGAGCCATGCACACCACATACAATAAAATCATCAGCAGAAAAACTTTCAATATATCTTTGCCTTCTCCATCATAGCTGAAAGACTGACTGCCGAAGTACGCGTTGCTTCTCCAAAACTTCTGTTTTCGAACGGTAAAATATGGCCAATACATACCCAAGGTGAAAAATGTAAATATATATCCTTTGATATAAAGCCACAAAGCGCTCTTACGCTTTCCTCGAAAAGAAAGCCGGATTCCCCGCCAGGCGGTCCGCGATAACCGGTACCGGAAAGCCCCCACCATGATCACCGGTAATAAAATTAGAATAAGGTAGGAACTCCCTATTTGGGCGATCATTTCAGCCTGCGGCCCCCAGACACTGCCTATGGCCATGATCCCCAAGTTGAACAGGGTCAAAATAAAACCAAAAATCAACGCCCCTTTAAAAAGTTCTCCTCCGGTGCCGTGATAATAAAATCGGTCTCCGGCAAAGGAAGATTGCTCCAATAAATAGCGCCGAACTTTGGTTTTCCCCCAGAAATAATAAATTCCCAGAGTGAGAAGCGTCAGGATCCAGTTGATCAACATGATTTTGAACAATCCGCCCCCGGTGCCATGAAAGCCTATGGGCATATCTCTTGAAGGTGGATCGCCGGGATTCGTTGTTCCCCCATTTCCGGGAGGTCTGAGATCGTTTCCAGTGCTAGGGAGTTGGCTCGGTAGCCATCCTCCCCTCTCATCCTCATTTCCTGAAAGACCCAGGCCAGCTTCATCATTGGGTGATTCATCTTCCAGGGTCACAGTTCCTGCGATCTGGTCGACAAATTCCTGTTGCCCGGAACGTTCAACCTGAAAACCGATGGCTTTCAGATAATTTTCTGCGACAGCTGCTTGCTTGTCCGAAATTCCTTGCGGAGTTTGCCAAGCCTGCCCCTTTGAAATCTTCTTTAAAATGGTACTAGCCTGCTGGGGGGCCATGCGAAACATCAACGCCAGCTTTTTGGCGGCCGCGTCCTGGTCTTCACCGACAAAAGAACTCAAAGTAAGAAAACAGCTCATAATGAGTATCCAATTTGGAAGTAACTAATAGAAAGTCCCCAATCAATAATTCAAAGCGTTTAACGTTTTTTCTTGAAAAGGTTTTTGATCTTGCCGAAGAAACCCGGTTTGCGCTCGCTAAAGTCATCCATCGGCATGCCCATACCCATACCATCATCCATCATCACAGGAATGCATTCCACATCAAATCCCAGACTCTGCAGATAGGGTTCCGCAATCTCGGATTGCCGTTCGGAAATCTGATGATCGAACTGCCAGGGATTGCCGTTGGTCAGGTTATCCACAATAGCATCTGCGTCCTCTGGATCCATACGAAACACACGGGCTATTTTTTCCGTAGCTTCCAGTTGGTCTTCGCCGGCCCAACTATTAATCATTAAGAAACAGCTCATGATGCCTCCAAATACTTACAGTTATTGTTAATGTTTTATATCTACACAGTATCCCTTATAACCTCAACAATTTAAAGCAAAAATTTTAGCCCACAAGTGATTGTTTTATAAGACAAAAATGATCTGCTTGCTGCTCTTTTCAGCAGTATAGAAGAATTTGGGTTTTTTTGCAGATAGTCTTCTTATAAAGGCATTGGAGCGCTAAACAACCGGGTCCGCCGGCATGCGCTTTCTTAAGGAGAAATCGTGAGTGGGTGGGGAAGAGGAAGGCAGAAGAGAACCTAATAAAAGTCGTAGGCCACTTGCTGTTGAGTCCAACCCAGAAAACCGTCCTGAAGGGGATCTCCGGTAAATTTGTCGGTATTTTGGACCCATGTCTCAGGAGCATCCCAATTATCGCCAAAATGATACAGGTACATCCTTTGCCGAACCTCCCGGGGCAGAGTCATCAGCTCTTGGTAGGAGGCGTGTACCCCGCCCTGAAACAACTGGCAATCATGAAACATCACCTCCGCGTCTCCACTGAAACGCTCGGGATACTCCCAGTCAAACATGGTATCCCCGGAAATCCATACCTTTTTGTTGATAAACACCCCCGAGCACCATTGGGATTCTTCGATATTGAGGGCACTGTCCGGGAAATGACGGGTTCGTGTAATCAACAACTCGATCGGTCCGTATTGAATCACCCAGCCTTTCCGGCCATAGGCCTCGATCGGATCGGGCCGGAGAATATCAAAGAAATCAGTAAGCAGGAGAGAAAGACCCTGATCGACTTCACAGTATTCCGCGCCGCCCGACAAACTTTTACTCCACAGCAGATCCTGGT
>JAUVMD010000079.1 GCA_030600405.1 Nitrospirota bacterium | reverse complement strand
GGTCAATAAAACAGGAGCCTGTTGATGGGTTTCATAAAAATTGCGAATCGTTTCCAGTTTATTGCGAGTGAGCGCCAGGGGTTTTTCAACCAGAACATGTTTGCCGGCCTGTAGCGCTTCGATCACCATGGAGGCATGTTGGTTATGGCGCGTGCCAATTAAAACGGCATCCACTTTGGGATCATTTAAAATTTCCTGGTAATCCGTGGTGCAATATTGCGCCCCTACCTGTTTGGCCGTATTCGAAGCATTGCTTCCCGTGCGGCTGGCTACCGCATGAATTTGATAGTGCCGACTCAGGGCCTGAAGGTTGGGGATGTGCATTCCTTTAATAAATCCTCCCGCTCCGGCCAGTGCAATATTGATTTTGTCCGATTCCGATGCCAATGCCGAAGGATTGGGAATGACCCGGTTGGGTTTTGCGTCTTCCTTGGATTCAGGATAGGAAAGCAAGACGATCAACGGCTTTTCTTTATCCTTTTTTAAAGTTTCATAAGCGGTTGCCGCCTGCGAAATCTCGAAAGAGGAATGAATCAACGGCTCGACCTCTATTTTTTCTTCAGAAATCAAATTCAGATATTCTGCCATATTCCGATTTTCAGTCCACCGCACGTAACCGATGGGATAATCCAATCCTTTTTCTTCATATTGGGGGTCATAGCGTCCGGGTCCATACGAGGTGGAAATGAAAAAATCCAATTCCTTCGGAAAAATATCCTCGCGTTTAAGGTTAAGTCCCACATCCCCGACCAGAACCACGCGGCCCTTTTTCCGGCACATCTTGAAGGCATTTGAAATTACTTCATCGGAAGGAGAAGCGGCGGTGATAATAACGCCATCAACGCCTTCTCCATCTGTGAGACGCAGGGTATGCTCGCGGTTATTATTTTCTTCAGCAGGAAGGGGGAAATCCATTCCAAGGCTTTTGGCAAGTTCTATCCGGGATGAATCCAGGTCCGTACCAATGACACGGCATCCATTGGCTCTTAACATTTGTGCCGCCAGTTGACCCAGAATTCCCAGCCCAATCACCGCAAATGTTTCACCCAGAGTCGGTTGTGCACGACGCACCCCCTGCAGGGCAATGGCTCCCAGCGTCACCGTACTGGCTACCGGAAGGCTGAGTTCTTTAGGTAAAGGGACAGCCAGGTTTCGGGGAACACGGATGATTTCCGCGTGGTGGGCGCATTGGGCTCCGGCACAAGCCACACGATCCCCGGATTGGATGTTCTCGATCCCGTCTCCAACCTCAAGGACGATGCCAGATGCGGAATAACCCGTGGGATTTCCTTCGGCAAGTTTCCCCTGAATGACATTGCGGGTATGGGTTAAACCACGGGTGGCAGCCATTTCCACGGTGGATTTGACCGCTTTGGGATTTTTCAAGGCCCGTTTCCATAAAGGCTGGGAAGCGGATTTGAGACCGCTCATTTCCGTGCCCGCTGAAATACTGGAGAATTTTACCCGGACCAGAAGGGTCCCCGGTTCCACCTGCGGAGCGGGAATGTCTTCCACTACCACCTGTCCTTGTTTTATCAGGACCTGTTTCACGTCAATTTTTGGGTAGAGGTAAAAAAGCCTCTAACTGATTAAAGTGTATTATTGGCCCCATCCGGAGGAAAGTTTGATTTGTTGGGACACATAAATGCTGTCGTCCTTTTTGACCAGATGAATATTCGTATTGGTCAGAGAACCGATGACTTGTTGGATATTCTCCGATGGCTTGCTTTGGGGGTCCTTGATTAAAAAAGGTTTCATTTCATCGATCGAATCTCGAACATCATCGCTTTCGATCAAATAGCCCAGAAATTTGACGTCGACATCCAAGTATTTTTTGGCCAACTTCAGCAGGTTATCGCCCATCAGAATATCTTTTTGCCTTCGTACTCGATTGATCACCAAACCCGGCTGGAATTCCCGGATAATCTCGTTGACCCGTTCCAGTTCTTGCGGGTGTATTTCCGCCACTTTTTCGCGGAGGGAGCCAATTTCAAAACAATCCTCCGCCAGGGTCGGGCTTTTGGAAAAGTCTATCAGATGTTGAAGGTCCGAGCTGCTTTTGAATTCCTGGCTGATTCTTCGAAACAGGGTGGCCTTGATGAAACTGAAAGACTTCATAATTGAAGTCATCTCCGGAGTAGATACCACGACGTTTTCTCCGCCGATGTTGAAGTAATCAATGATATGGAAATTGGTGCCGGGACCCAAGTCCAACAAAATATGATCCGCATCGAGACTTCTGATATAGGAAACAACTTTGCTTTGGTTTTTGGTATTAATGTCCGCACTTCCCGGCATATCCCCGGCGCCACTCAAAAATTTCAGGTTGGGGATACCCGTATCGAGCAACAACACTTCTTCTCCGTTGGAACCCAGGCCGCTATGATCAAAATATTCCCGGAAGCCGTACTTGGGTGAGCTGATTCCCAAAAGAGCGTGCAAGCTGGAAGCGCCGAAATCGGCATCTATAAGAATAACCCGTTGGCCGGTTAAGGCAAGGGTGACCGCCATATTGGCGCAGACCACGCTTTTACCAACACCGCCTTTTCCTCCGCCTACTGTGATTATTTTGTTTTTAAAACTCATTCTCTATTTTTTCTCTGAGTGGCCGTAAATAGAAACGAACTCAGTTCTTCTAGGGAAACTTCTTTTTTATCTGATGATTCATTAATCGTTTCCTCCAAATCCGGAAGCGAATCCTGAATTCGATCGGTTTGTATATTTCCGTTGATCGGGTTTTCTCTCGGTATCAATTCGCCGGGTAACGACACCAATTGATTTTCCAGATTGACCTGTAAAGCATTCAGCCTGGCAATCACAACGTCCACCATATCGGCGGGTAATTTGTCGTGAGAAACCGGATCTATCGCTTCTGATTCCTCCTGATCGAGGTATTTGAGGTTAAGAAGAAACGGTTTGGCTTTCTTCTTCCCAGCCCCTTTTTTGGCTATCTTCTTATGAGAAACTACTGGGGGTTTAATTTCAACTGCTTTTGGTCTGGATTCCGAAATTTCTATCTCCAATTGCGGAGAATCCGGCTTTATTTGCACCTGTTTCTTTGGTTTTTTGGAGTCCTTTTTCTCTTCGGACTTAGGGGCAATGTTCTTTACTTTCCTACCCTGTTTTTCTTTTTGGGGAGATTTGTGGGATTTCTCGGGCTTTGATTGATGTTTCGCCTTAGGGGAAGCTTTAAAGGCCGGGATACTTTCAAATATCTCTGCCGCCAGAGGGGAATCGATGATTAATCCGGGTATTTCGGCTTCGACCCAACTGCTCTCGGACTCTTCGTCCCATGTGGGTTTCTGTTCTTTGGTCAGGGGTTTACTCTTTTTTCCTTTTAGAGGCTCAGGCGGAATAGATATTTCCTGCTTAATCAATTTGACTTTTTTCTTGGGTGCCGGAGGAGGATCCTCTCCTTTGTTATGAGAAATAGGCACCCCTTCTTTGACAATTTTTACCTGTTTTTCAATTTCTTCTTCTTGTGCGGGAAATGGGATAACCTCATTTTCTTCATGGGTCTCTCGGGGAGTGGGCAGGTCCTCCATGAGGTAGGCTACGGAAGGGTCTTTAGGATGGACGGGTTTCCCGTGCTTGGTATCGTTCTCATCGGATTCCTCATCAGCGGCAGTTTCTAATTCTTCTTTTTCAAACCGCTCTTTGGCCCTGTCCAACGCCGTCTTCTCTTTTTGGCGAAGGGCACGAGGAAGGATGGCCAGGAATAAAAGTATTGCCGCTAATAATAGCGGGTTTCCCAAGATTGGATTGGCGGTTTCCATAGTCGAAAAGTCGCTGGAAAAAGGAGAACCTCTACTGCCGGATATGAAATATCCTGAACCCCTAAGGATTTCAGTGCCCCAATAGACAGACTTAATTCAGTCAAAACGTCGGCAAAGGGTGTTTTCTTGAAAAAAGGATTAGAACCCTTTGATTATATTAACATACTCCTCCATTGTAACGAAAAAATATTAGCCGGAGTGGACTTTGGGGTATGTGTAAATGAGCGAGTAGAGCGATTTTGAAACCTTGCAGATCGCTCAAAGCAGAGAGGTTCAGGCGTGCTTCCTGGCTAAGGGGCACGACGCTTGATATGTTCAGAGATATTGCGTTATGAAAAAACATAAAATTACGATAAAATTTTAAAAGAGGAAATAAGAAAGCTTCAATGGGTAATTGAATTCATCTTTCTCATCTCTCCTTGTGGGTCCTGATTGTTTTTTCAATAGATAAGGGATTTATTTGATGGGGTCGCTATTGTTGATCGCTGTAATTCTGGTCTCACTGACCGTGCACGAATATTCGCACGGTAGAGTAGCTTATATGCTTGGGGATGATACCGCTAAAAATCAGGGAAGGTTGACCCTCAATCCTCTGAAGCATTTGGATCCGATCGGGACGCTCTTCTTTTATTTTATGCATTTCGGCTGGGCCAAACCGGTTCCGGTGGACCCCAGAAACTTAAAGGACCCTCACCGGGATATGCTGTTTATCGCGGCGGCCGGCCCGGCTTCCAATTTGGTTTTGGCATTATTTTCGGGGTTTATTTTAAGGTTTATGGGGCCGTTGGAGCAGATGGAGCCGGTGACGTTTTATATTTTTGGTTTTTTATGTATAGCTGTCTATTGTAATGTGGCGCTGGCAATTTTTAATATGCTTCCGGTATTTCCTCTTGACGGGGCAAGTGTATTGAAGGGATTAATGCCTCGAGAGGTGGCCTTGAAGCTCAGTCAGCTGGATAAATATTTTGGGATAATTTTACTGGCGGTATTTCTGACAGATTATTTTGCCAAAACGAGGATTTTAAGTAGTATTATCGGTGTCCCTATTGGTTATATGTTAAGGTTTTTTACCCAGGAAGCCTTCCCGTCAGTTGTTGTAGCTATAAATCATCTTCTTTGAACCATACCAAACCATGGCCAAAAAGAGAATTTTGAGCGGAATGCAGCCTTCCGGTCTGCTTCATTTGGGAAACTATTACGGAGCGCTGAAGAACTGGATCGAGTTGCAGGAGCAGTTCGAATGCTTTTATTTTGTGGCCGACTGGCATTCGCTGACCACCTTGTACGAAGACCCCAGTCATATCAAAAAATACACCTTCGAGGTGGCGGTGGACTGGTTGAGCGCCGGACTGGACCCGGGAAAAAGCACCCTGTTCGTCCAGTCCCGGATTCCAGAACATGCCGAACTGCATCTGATTTTGTCCATGGTCGTGCCCGTTCCCTGGCTGGAGCGCAACCCCACTTACAAGGAAAAGCAGGTGGAGGTGAAGAACGTCGACATGAGCTCTTACGGGTTTTTGGGCTATCCAGTTCTGCAGACAGCGGATATCGTGTTGTATAATGCCGATTATGTGCCGGTTGGGATCGATCAGGCACCGCATCTGGAAATTTCACGGGAAATTGTGCGGCGTTTTAATGGGCTCTATAAAAAAAAGGTGTTCAAGGAACCGCAGGCCAAGATTTCCGAAATCCCCAAGCTCAACGGAATCGATGGCCGAAAGATGAGCAAAAGCTACAACAACGCCATTTACCTATCCGACACCGAAAAGGATATCACCAAAAAGGTCAAGGCTATGTTAACCGACCCGGCACGGGGATTGCGGACGGATCCCGGCGACCCCGATGTCTGCAATCTGTTTCCGTTTCACAAGCTCTATTCGCCGGAGGACATGCAGAAGGAGATTGACCGCGATTGCCGCACCGCCGCCCTCGGGTGTGGCGACTGTAAATTGAAACTGGTGGATACCATGCTCGAAGGGTTGAGACCCCACATGGAACGCCGGAGAGAAATAGCCGCCAAACCGAGAGAGGTGGAGGAAATCCTGGAAGAGGGCACCCGCAAAGCTCAAAAGGTGGCCAAGGCCACCCTGGACCGCGCCAAACAAGCCATAAAATTTTAATAATATCAGATTATAAACTACATTATAAAAATATATTTAAATGTATGGATTATAAAGAATCATTGAATTTACCGGTGACGGACTTTCCGATGAAGGCTAACCTTGTCAAAAAGGAGCCGGAGGTTTTGAAGCGATGGGAGACGGAGGACCTCTATGGCCAAATCCGCAAGGAGAAGAAAAGTAAACCCAAGTACGTTTTTCATGATGGCCCCCCTTATGCCAACGGTCATATCCATATGGGGCATGCCCTGAACAAGATTCTTAAGGATTTTGTCGTCAAAATTCAAAGTATGAAAGGATTCGATGCCGCTTTTGTTCCGGGTTGGGATTGCCATGGTCTGCCGATCGAGCACCAAGTAGGCAAGGAGCTGAAAAAGAAGAAAAAGGATTTCAGCAAAAGCGAAATCCGCAAACTGTGCCGGGAATATGCCGCCAAGTTTGTGGAAATCCAAAGAGAAGAATTCAAACGGCTG
>JAUVMD010000009.1 GCA_030600405.1 Nitrospirota bacterium | reverse complement strand
TCCTATAATACTGCCGAGGGCGTTGATTTTGAAGCTTCTCTGGGTGGAGGCGGTGATGATGACGAAGAGGACGGCGATGAGTCCGGGGATGAGGAAGAAGAAGACGAGGATGAATAGAGTTTTATAGTTGCCGGCACCAAAAATAGTGTAGAGTAAAAACAGAAAGATTTTAATTTAAAGGGATGAAAATGGAAAACTCAGGACTCGAGAATTTTCTTATCATTGCCTTGAAACCCGACAATATGCCAATTGGTGCCATGCTGGGAGTTGTGGCGTTCTTGTTTTGGGTGGCGATAGTTCAAATGGTTAAGCACGACCGCCTGATCAAAGATAATAAGAAAGATAAAGTTTACGATGAAATGATCAAGTAAGTGGGTCTCTTCATTATCGCATTTATTGCCTTCACCATTGGGATCGTCCTGATCCTCCTTTTAAAGAACGTCTCCCCGCACCCTCCTCAGGAACAAATTTACTTCGACAATCCCGACGACAAACCCGTTTACCTGTTAGACCGCGAAGCGTTTAAAGAAAAGTGTTTGGAGTTTCTCGGAAAATTCAATCTCGAGTACAAGCATTCTATCTGGGCCAACGATCAGGAACTGGAAATCGATATGCTGGATGAAACGCCAGTGGTCGGTGGCAAATATTTGGCCTTATGTATTTTTGAACCTCCGAATATGCTAGTCGATCTTTTTAAAGTTAAGGGTTTTATTGATAGCGTTAAAGGTGAGGGTGCCGCACGAGGAATTGTAATCACCACCGGATATTTTTCCGAAGATGCACAAAAAGCCCTTGATGAAGAACCCGTCGAATTGGTCAATGTCGTTTCCTTCCTGAGCTATTTGAAAAAGTTTGATATTTATTAGATCCTTCCGCTTTCCCACCTTTTAAAGATAATTTCCCGGCTCCCCTTTTTTCCTCCTGCTTCCTTTGTGATATACTGATAACCTTATGAAAATCAAGGCTATTTTAGAAAAAGTGCGCCCCTCGTTCTCTTTTGAATTTTTTCCTCCCAAGGACAATGAGGGGTTCGACAAATTGTTCACCACCATAACGCAGTTGAAGCCCTGCCAGCCCACCTATGTCTCCGTGACTTTCGGCGCCGGGGGCAGTACCCGAACCAAAACCATCGACCTCGTAGGCCGGATCAAAAACGAAATCGGTCTCGAATCGATGGCCCATTTGACTTGTGTGGGAAGCGATAAGGATTACATCGCTGCCATTCTGGATACCCTGCAGGCACAGGGCATTCAAAATGTTCTGGCATTGAGGGGCGACCCGCCGCAGGGGCAGGAGAAATTCGAAAAACCGGAGAATGGGTTTGCTTATGCTAATGAACTGGTGGCATTCATCCGCGCGAACTACGATTTCTGTATTGGGGTTGCGGGATATCCCGAGGGCCATATAGAATGTCCGGACAAAAAAGCGGATTTGGACCATTTGAAACGAAAAGTGGACGCCGGCGCGGATTTTATCGTGACCCAATTATTTTTCGACAACCGTTATTATTTTGATTTTATCGACCGGGCGCAAAACCTTGGTATTCAGATCCCGATCATTCCCGGGATCATGCCCATTTTGAATGTCAAACAGGTCCAACGGTTTACCAAAATGTGCGGTTCCACCATTCCAGCTTTGCTTATGGAGCGGTTGGAAGCGGTTCAGGACGATCCGGAAACGGTCCGGCAGTTAGGCATCGATCATGCCGCCGAACAGTGCGAGCACCTGCTTCAGGAGGGGGCTCCCGGTATCCATTTTTATACTTTGAATCGGTCGAACGCCACCTTGAAAATTCTGGAGAGCTTGAAAAAACTGACCGATCAAACCGGCGATTAACCCTCGGGTTTGAATGTCCCGTCTATGCAAAAACTACTAGCGGTTCTGCTGATAACGATATTTGGCGCTGTTCCCGTTGCGGCTCCACAAGAATCTACCCGATCTTCTGTGGGTGATGAGGTGGGTCGGAACATGGTCTTGATTTCTGCAGGAAAATTTCAAAGAGGTTGTGATTCATTGGGACCGGAGCACGGAGCCCCGGCGCATCCGGTGTACCTCGATGCGTTTATGATTGATATTCATGAAGTCACCAATAGGCGCCTTGAAAAGATTATGCCCGATCATAAATTGCGGCGGAGTATGTCCTCTCACTGCGATAATTGTCCGGTTACTAAAATCACCTGGTACGAAGCGGCGGACTACTGTCATTTGATCGGTAAAGCCCTTCCCAGCGAAGCCCAATGGGAAAAGGCCGCCGGGGCCGCCAGTGGATGTGAGTTTCCCTGGGGCCCGGACTTTGATCCGGGGAAAAAGCTGGCCCGCGGTGGGCTGGAATTGAAAGACAAGGCCAGCCCGGTCGGTAGTTATCCTCCTAATAAATTTGGAATTTATGATATGGGAGGCAATGTCTGGGAATGGGTTACAGACTGGTACTCACCCCAGTATTATTTTTTGGAACCGCTTTATAATCCCAGAGGACCTTCCCGAGGGGTGATGAGGGTCCGGCGGGGCGGTGCCTGGTCGGACAGCGTCAAGGCGATGAAGTCCGGATACCGGGACTGGAGTTATCCTTTTTCAAGAAGCTACAGTGATATCGGTTTTCGCTGTGCCATCAATCTTAAAAAAAAATGATCACACCCACCAAAATGGAATACATCAACCGCCTTGTGGCGGAATGTCTCTCGGAGGAAGGGGACTCTCTGGAGATGAAGGGCCGATTTATCGGTGATGAAGGCTTGGAAGCTCTCATGATGGCGGATAAGCTGGAGGACATCGAAAATCTGGATCTTTCTAAAAATAAAATTACCCATCGGGGCATACCGCATCTGGTCAATTCGGACCGGCTGGTCAAACTCAAGCGGTTGTATCTGGGAGAAAACCAAATTGGCGACAAGGGAACCATTCCCTTATCACAAGCCTCGTTCATCCCCAATCTGGTGCATATGGATGTGAGGTTCAACCATATTGGTCCTGATGGCGGGATGGCTTTGGCCCAGGGACCCTTCAAAAAAATTCAGGTTTTCATTGTGCAAGATAACCCGATTGGCGATGCAGCTCTGAAAACGATGGCCACGAATCCGGGATTCATGCACGTTCGGAAGCTTAACATCTATCGGACACAAATCACCGATAAGGGAATCAAGACCCTGGCTAAGTCCAAGGTATTTAAAAAACTGAAGCATCTCAATCTGGCACGCAATGTCCTGCGCGTCGATGCGGCGCTGGCTTTGGCGAATACGAAAACCCTCCTCAATATCGAAACACTTTTAATGTTCGATACCTTCATCGGCGATCAAGGGGTGGACGCTCTCCTCAAGTCCGAAGGCCTCTCCAAACTCAAAACGCTCAGGTTGACTTAGTAGGACTTCAAGGAATATTATCTGGAATATCGCTCTTCGAGCCAGGGTTCGGCAGAGTTGGAGTAGCCGCGCTGTTCCCAGAAGCCCAGTTCGTCCTCTTTGCGGAAGACGATTTCGCCGATCCATTTGGTTCCCTTCCACGCGTATAGTTGAGGAGCGATCATACGCACCGGGCCGCCATGTTCTTTCTCGAGCGGTTTGCCTTCCCACTGATGGACCAGCAAAACATCATACTTCATGGCTTCTTCCAAAGGCAGGTTGGTCGAATAACCGTCGTAGGCCTTGATATAAACGAACTTGGCTTCCGGTTTAAGCTGACAGTGGTTAACGATGTCCGAAAAGCGAACGCCCACCCAATGGTTGTCCAGCCGGCTCCAGGTGGTGACGCAATGGAAATCGGAAATATCCTCGACTTGGGGAAAGTTCATGAACTGCTTCCAACTGAACATCGCAGGTTTTTGGACCAGACCGGAAAGGGTCAGGGTCCAGGCGTCCAGCGGGATTTTCGGTTGAACCCCTAGGTCCAGAACCGGCCATTTGCCGGTACTCCTTTGGCCAGGAGGAATTTTAGGCATTCCATCCCTGTTCAATGGGCCTTCCCCCATAGGCGCGTCTCCATCCCAGGATTTTTTTTCGGCCAATGATTTTTTATATTGAATCATTGCCTCGCGGGATTTAATCCGCTTGGTATTGATATCGGGCTTTGGAATATTCATTTGGGTGAAGTCAATTCCAGCAGAATAGCAGTTCCCGGAAGATAGGATTCAATCGGAGATTTTCCCTCATCTTTTAAGAATCCCTCCAAAAATTCAAGAGCGGCGCCACCACCCGTGGAAACGAAGAAGTTGGAAGAAAAATAATTGAAGAGGGTATATGTATCGTCAACATTGAAATCGATAGAGATTAATTCCGGGTTGACCGATCGATTCAACTGCAGGACCACTTGTTTGCGAATCAAGTGTTTAAGCTCATCAATGCTGATTTTATTTAGAATAGCCGCAGAATCTCCCCCGCCAATGACCACGGAAAGGTCCTGATCTGCAATCGCCGCCGCAAACAAAACCTGAGCCAGCTTGACCGAGCCTTCCGCGTAATGATCGCAATTGGGATGATCATAGGCTCCCAAAGGCCCATTCCAGAAGACCTGCTTGATCTTTCCTTTTTGCAAAATATTCTTGGCAAAATTAACAATAGTTTTCGGTCCCAAATCCAGTTGAAAATCCTGTGAAAAATCAGGCTCCGATTGTATGACATAATCTGTTTCAAAATAGTCCTTGGTAATCTTATAATCATCGGGAAAAATAATTTGGACGTTATTCTTCTGTGCCAAGGTCATGATTTCATGCGCGAGCTTGACTTCATTGAGTAATTCCTGACATTCCTCCTCACATTTAGATTCATACATTTTGGCGGGAATGTGTTTCAGGCTCAGGGAATCAATGACCTTCTTCAGTTTCAGGGCCAGCAGAAAAGCGTTCACCATTCGGCCGCCGATAAAGATTAGCTTGATTTTTGACTCTACAAACTGCTTTAATATACCGAGTTTGTCTGCAATTTTGGCTCCCCCGGCAATCAGGGCAGTTTGTTCCGGATGGTCGAGCACACGCTTCCCAAATTGTCCCAACTGGATAATCTCTTCATGAAGCAGGGTTCCTGCAACAGCCAACTTACCTGCCTTACGCATGATCTGAGGGAGCAACTTGATACTTTTGGTGACCCGGTGACTACACCCAAAAGCGCAATTGATAAACACATCAGAAATCTTTCCCAATTCCTCAATGAATTCCTGACGGTAGGTATCCGGGTTGCGGGGGTCCAACAGGTACCGGAGGTTGGGTAAAAACTTGATTCCTCCCGCAGGGAGCTGATGTTTGAAACAAATTTCCAGGGAATTTTTAAAGTTGGAGTCGGTAATTTCCGGCGGAAAAATGGTGTAGGTGTCGCCGTGCAGTTCGCGGATCAGCGTGTCGAAATGAGAACAAACAAATTGAATATTGAAAATTCCGTCCCAGCCATGGCGATCCAGTTTCTTATGGGGACGGCCCAAATGGGAGCCGATGATGATCCGGCAATTGCCTTCGGTCAATTCATGAATTCTTTTAAACGTCAGGTCCAGGAACCGCCGGATGCGGGTGTCATCGCCGACACGATAACCTTTGGGAGTCGATATGAGGGGAACATTGAAATCGACTCGGATGAATATGGTTTTGTTGATCAGATGCTCTGGGCGCAAATCCTCCAGTCGAGGTAATTTTAATTGATTTTCCGATATCGCATCCATCGCGCTTAAGAATTAACAACAAAAACAATAAGTTAGATATTAAATATTCGTGTAAAATATTAACTTAAAAGAACAAGGCCCATTGCGCAATCAACTTTCGTTATTAAAATAACATGACTTTCCGGATTTTGAAATTTAAAGTTTTGATTTATCATGACAACCGGGTGCAATGGGCGGGCTTTGCCGACATGCGGCAATAGAGAAAGGCCAAACATAATATGTCGAAAATAAACAGGAAAATGCTGATCAACGTGGACCAGCCGGAAGAGTGCCGGGCCGTAGTGATCGAAAACGGTGAGCTTGACGAGATTATTGTAGAACACTCTTCCCATGAATTAGTTAAAGGTAATATTTACCTGGGAGTCGTGACCCGGGTGGAACCCGCCATCGAAGCGGCCTTTGTGGACATTGGCAGAAAAAAATATGGCTTTCTTCCCTTCAAGGATGTTTTGCCGTAATCCTACCTGCAGACGGGTGAAAGGAAAGCCAGAACGCGAATCCAGGATGTCATGATTCGGGGTCAAAAATTATTGGTGCAAGTCGTCAAGGAAAGCCGCGACGCCAAAGGTCCCTCGTTAACCAACGCGGTTACCATTCCAGGACGATTTCTGGTGTTGATGGTTTCCAGCGATTCCAGCGGAATCTCCCGAAAGATTGAGGATGAGTCAGAGCGAAAAAAAATCAAGCAATTGATGTCCGATTTGGGAGTTCCAGCCAGCATGGGTGTAATAATTCGAACCGCCGGCGTGGGAAGAACCAAGGCCGAACTTCAAAAGGATATTCAAGCCTTGCTCAAAATTTGGGAAACCATCGAAAAACAATACCAAGATCCTGATACCAAGGCGCCCAGTGTTTTGTATGAGGGACCGGATATGGTGGTGCGTACCGTGCGCGATCATTTCTCCAACGATATGACTGAGGTCCTCGTTGATAATAAAGACTCTTTTGATGCACTTAACGAATTCATGAAGCTGGTGATGCCAAGGATGCGCAACCGTATCAAGTTTTATCAGGATACTAAGCCGCTTTTCTCTCAGTATAATATTGAAGAACAAATTGAAAGTATTTACAACCGCAGGGTTGAATTGCCCTCCGGCGGTTCGATTGTGATTGACGTGGGAGAGGCGATGGTCTCCGTCGACGTAAACTCAGGGAGAACCACCGGCGCCAGTGCTCTGGAGGAAACGGCAATTAAAACCAATTTGGAAGCTGCTGAAGAGATTACTCGGCAACTCCGGTTGAGGGACTTGGGAGGATTGATCGTTATCGATTTTATTGATATGTTTCAAAAGAAGAACAAAGCCCTATTGGAAAAACAGGTGAAACTAAGCTGCAAGCGCGACAGGGCGAGGGTCAATATTTCCAGAATTTCACGTTTTGGTCTTCTGGAAATGTCACGACAACGTTTAGCCCCTCCGGTTAAGGAAGGATTTTTTTCGGATTGCCTGCATTGTGGCGGAACGGGTCATGTCAAAACAGACAGCTCCACCGCTTTAAGTGTTATCCGGAAAATCCAGGAGCATCTGGCTGTGGGAAATGTGAAAGTTTTACAGGTTATGATTTCCACGCAGGTAGCCAATTATCTTTTAAATAAAAAAATGAAAAGCCTGCTCGACTTGGAAGAGAAGAATGGTGTAGATATTCTATTTGAAAGTCAGGAACACTTGCCCTATGAAAATTTTTCGTTTACCGTGCTGGAACGTAAGAAAGAAGAGGATAGGGTCATCGAGCAGAAATCCAGGATTCAAAGAGACTCGAAACCGGAAGGAGAAGAGGCTCAAGAAGAAAAAGGTGAAAAACGCAGTCGAGGTCGCAGGCCTTCCACCGGTCGAGGCCGGGGTCGCAGACCTTCCACTACCGTACGGGAACGTAAAAAAGAAGAAGATAAGGTTATCGAGCAGGAATCCAGTATGCAAGGAGACCCGAAGCCGGAGAAAGAAGGAAGCCCAGAAGGAAAAGGTGAAAAAGACAGTCGGGTTCGCCGACCGTCGTCCGGTCGCGGCCGGGGGCGTAGACCTTCCACCGGTAGTCGATCGGGAACCAGAAAGCCTACGCGCTCAACAAGAAAGAGGCCTTGGAAATCATCGCGAACTAAAGAGGGTGCTTCACCGGAAATGGAAAATAAATCGAGTGCCGCTGAATCACCCAGAGAAAATATCACTTCGACAAGGGATTCCACGGGTTCGGCTCCACCTTCTCCACCCAAGTTTAAGCCGGAGAGGGAATCAAATGAAGAGCGGCAACCCAGGGAAAACGTCTCCCGGTTACATGAAATGGTTGTAAAAAGTCCACCTCCTTTTGATCCCGGTCCTAATCGGAAATGACGGATCCGGAAAAATAGAGGTATCTCTGAAAACTCAGGAATTGGATTTTGAAGATGAAGAGGCATACCGGGCACATCGAAATCCCGTGTCCCACGATCTCATTTTAGGAGGAGCAAAATTCCGGTAAGGCAGGAGCGCAAACTCTTTCAGAAACCCATGCTCCCTTTTATTGATGGCGCCACCCCGGATTACTTTATACTTTTTCCCAAAGTTGGAATCTTTGAAAGAGGAGCCTTGATAGGGTTGATACCAGCTGGCGGTCCATTCGGACACATTGCCATTCAAATCGTAAACCCCGAACTCGCTCAAGTCCTGTGGTTGTTTGGCGGGCAGTTGCACGGTTTTTCCGAAGTTGGCGTTTCCCCGCTTGAATACATTTCCCCAGACGTACAAATTTCCCTCCAGACCTCGCGCGGCTTTTTCCCATTCGGATTCCGTGGGCAATCGTTTGCCCAACCATAAGCAATAGGCGTCTGCTTCAAACCAAGAAACACCTTGTACCGGATGGGAGAGATGGCCTTCAGCATACCGGGCCTTGGGTTTGAATCTTATAAATTCTCCGTAACTGACTTCATGGATATCCATATAAAATGCGTTCAAAGTGATTTCCTGCTGAGGTTGGGCGTTTTTGCTGGAAGTGCGGTCCGAAACGAATGAGGGGATTTCTTCAGCAGGATCCAGACCCCGGGTGAAGGGTCCAGCCGGAATCAAAACCATATCTGATTCCTGTTCGATGGGTTCAGCGCAGGCCGCAAAAGACCAAGCGGCCAGGAAAAAGAGAGTCAGGCGTTTCAAGGAGTAACTCGTGCTGTTTGCTGAAGGGTGGGAGCGGGTGGTTTTGATATAGGAAATGTTTGCTCGCCTGGAGGAATGTGGTAATACTCTACATTCAGGCACGCCGCTTCATCCCGGGGGCACATTGAGGTTTTACATTCGCTCTCCGGCCGCTGGCAATAATAATTCAAAATTCTCAATTTCAGTAGGCCGTCCCCGGTTTTAACAATGTAAACATTTCTTTTCGATTCGATATTGTGGGTTCGGGTGCGATAAAGGTACCAGTCCACGATGGAGGGATTGGTGACATTTCCCCAAGAGCGGGTATCCGGCACGAAAGGGACTTCAGGAATCTGGAGTACCGAATTGAAATCCACGGGTCCCAGATTGGCGATGGCGACTTTACCCTGAGGGTTGGTGACTCCACCATTGGAAATGATTTTAGTTCGCTGAAAGCCCAGGTCCCAGTCCCGCTGATTCATCAATTCCCGATCTTTATCGGGATCGGAGATTTGAAAGGTTTTTTGGGTTGAGAAATCCACCAAAGTCCATTTTTCCTTGGACTGAGCATTTACTTTCAGCACGGGATTATTGGTTTCAAATAACTTGGAGCGTATGGGAGGAAGAGCTTTGTTCCCGAAATCATCAACATTGTCCCCCATATAATTCATGGTTACATTAATAAGCAGGGTTGCCCCGAGCAACATGGCGAAGATTTTAAGGGTGCTGTCCATGGCATCATTCTATCAAAGGTCCCGCTGATTTTTGTAAATTATACCTTCTTAACGATATAAAAATCAGAGGTCTTCAGCCCTCTGAGACAGGGAAGTTTAACCTTTTTTCCATTGCCGGGGTTGGATATAATGATGAAGCAAAGTATTGTTTATAAATGAAATGATAGGTTTTAGATGACCCAAGATCGTCATTTTGCATTCAAAAAGGCTCAAGTCGAAGGCTTTGTGAAGAAGGAGTTCCAGCGTTATTTCGGAAAGGGAGGCCGGATTTCCATCCGAAAGCGCCAGCGATTCATGGAGCGTGTTACTAAAAAAGTGGGGAAGAAGTTCGGCAAAGATATCCTGTGCCTTATTGATTTTACCAAACAGGGATTTGTGTCCTTAGTGTCTCCTCCTCATACAGAATCTACCGATAAGGGCAAGCTGTTTAATTCATTTACCCATCCCCAGGTGGCTTACACGTCCCACTGTGTGGAACGTTTCAGTGAGCGAACGCAGACGATGGACAACTGTATCATTACCCTGGATTCCTATCTCGACGAAGCGTTATTGACATATGGCCGGCATGAGGGATATCTGGTATCCTCTCAAGGATTATTTGCTTATGTGATTGAAGATGACCGTCTGGTTATTAAAACCTATATCAACTTTGAACTTTTGTCGGATGACCAAATCCGTAAGTTTTACACGCATGACATGGCCGCTTTTCTGACCCCGGATATGATTTCAGAAGAGATTGATGCCAGTGATATTATCTTAATGGACGAACTGCCCTCCGGGGACCCGGATCAACGGGCTTGATCGCGGCGGTTTTCTCGAATAATTGATTTGATCCATTCATCGATCTCCTTACTTTCTGGATTGCAATGATCCAGCTATACAACGTTTACAAATCCTACAATAACACTCCTGCTTTGGTGGATGTCTCTTTCATTATCAAAAAAGGAGCCTTTGTCTTCGTCACCGGCCCCAGCGGCGCCGGAAAGTCCACATTGCTGAAGTTGCTGTACCGCTGGGAAAGTTACAATAAAGGCCAAGTACTGATTAATGGGATCAATGTCGGCAAACTCAAATTCAACAAACTCTGGCAATTACGGCGCCACATTGGAGTCGTGTTTCAGGATTACAAATTACTCCCGGGTAAAACCATCCTTGAAAATGTCGCTTTCGCATTGGAAATTGTCGGTGCCGAAAAAAAAACCATTCGCTACAAAGCCTGGGAAGCTCTCAAGAATGTGGGGCTCTCCCATAGAAAAGATGCCTACCCCTTGGAACTGTCGGGGGGTGAGCAGCAACGTGTAGCCATCGCCCGGGCATTGGTGAACAATCCCAAAATTCTGCTGGCGGATGAACCGACAGGGAACCTGGATCCGGAAATGGCCAGCGAAATTCTGCGTTTGTTTGAAAAAGCTAATGTGGACGGCACCACGGTGGTTTTCGCGACCCATAGTCAGAATATTTTACGGGAAGGCAACCATGCCATGATCACATTGAAACGCGGTAAAGTTGCAGACACGCGGATCGTAGCCTGATTGCGAAAATGAGAATTCTGAAAACAACCTTCATCAATATCAAATCTAACAAGCAGTTATTTTTTGCTTCGGTGGGTACCATTGCCACCGCTCTTTCGATTTTAGGGCTTTTTCTGTTCGTTTATATCAATCTGAATTCCGTTCTTTCTTTTTGGAACGATCAGGTCCAGTTGATTGTCTATCTGGATGACGAGATTTCCAGTGATAAGAAAAAGCAATTAGAAAAACTGTTTTCTTCCAATCCAGAAGTTGATGTGTTTGATTTTGTTTCCAGAGAAAAGGCCTGGCAAAACTTTCAATCCATGTTCTCCGAAAAATCCTCTTTTCTTAAAGGAATGGGATTCAATCCTTTACCAGCGTCCTAC
>JAUVMD010000157.1 GCA_030600405.1 Nitrospirota bacterium | reverse complement strand
TTTTTACGGGCCAACGGCATCCCGTGCATGCAACTTTGATCTCAATACTCCCGTCGAATCCAGATCGCCCCCAAAGTTGAGGTATGTGAGGAGTACTACTCTATCTATAATATAACATCCCCACCGGGGAATTCCAATGAAGTCCCACCATGGTGATGGCATAGCAGGAGAGCCATAACCCAAAATAATATAAAGAGTTAGGCTCCTTTGTATTTGAACGACAGGTGTACGCGGGCGCGGTAGGCGACGATTTTGCCGTTTTCTATCTTCATATCCAGTTTGCTGATCTCCGCGATTCTGAGTTCGTCCAAGGATTTGGCAGCGGTTTCCACCGCATGTTTAGCGGCGTCTTCCCAGGATTTCGTGCTGGTTCCCACTAGTTCGATGACTTTGTAAATGCTGTCCGGCATGATTTCCTCCTTTTGCTGTATAGATTCCGTTGGAAAATTTAAGGCGTGCGGGTTGGGTCCTATCTGTTGACGGGAGCTACCATTGCCAAGTGTGGACGGGGGGATACAGAATAGTGGACTCCAGTTCATAGGTTTCACCCAAATGAAAATGAACCAACTCCAGCTTAATATCATCCGCGATTTCATCCGGAAAAAATTCCACCATGGTGTTGTAACAGACCAGTGCCTCATCATAGGCAGTGAAGATTTGATGCCCGGGAGTGTTGAGGATTTCGATCGCATAATCCCGCCCCGCATCATCCCATTGCCAGAAACGCACCACGAAATGGCTGACGGACTGGAAAGTATCGGACAGAGGCAAACCAGCCTGGTAGCGAGCCTCATAAAAATCCCGCGCCGTATGGACCTGTCCCTTAAAAGAATACTTGTACACGTGGTCCCCCCTACGATGACCATCCGGTGGCCCGGAATGTAGATTTAACACATGGATAGTAATAAAAATGGATGGCAGGCGCAAGCTGAGAAAAGCCTCCCATCCATTGCGCTTTTTAAAACAATACGCTACGGCTCTCTTACCAGACTAGAGGGAAACAGAATTTTGGACTGCAAGGTGCTGATTTTTCCCCGGTGGAACTGAATCAATTCCAGTTTGATCTCCTCGGCGGCTGTCTCCGGATAATCGGTTGCAAGAGCATTAAAACAGATCAGCGCGTCATCATACTCTTTGAACACCTGATGTCCCGGCGCATCGAAAACCTCGATGGAGTAGTCCTTATCCGTGGCGTCCCAATGCCAAATGCGAACAATGAAATGATCGATCGGGTTGATACCCTCCGGCAGGGCAAATTCCGTTTGCCACCTCGCCTCATGGAATCCAGGCGCAAAATGGATGCGGTTGTTATGCAAGAATTTATACATTATTGATTCCCCCTTTCCGCAGTTGCCGTCACAGAATCCTCCCTTACTGCTAATATAATTCCATGACCGGATTGAGGCACATTTTATTCCACTCCCAACCAGGACTTATCATTGGCGCAGCATTCATGGTAGATTAGTCCTTCATTAAAGGCGAAATAATAGCGAATTGGTCAGTCACCCAAATGGAGGTCAAAATGTTTTCAGGGCTTGATATAGAAAAAATGGTAGATATTTATGTGGTTCCCTGGTCCATTAATATCGCGTTGGCAATCGTCATTTTTATTGTGGGGCGGTTAGTGGCTAAAGGTTTGGTTAAGGTGATCGAAAGATTACTTCGTAATGCGAAAGTCGACGCCATGCTGATCGATTTCATCGGATCGATTGCCAAAGCCGTATTGCTTCTCTTTGTCATTATCGCTTCGCTTGATAAATTGGGCGTCGATACCACCTCGCTGATCGCCATGTTAGGCGCGGCGGGTTTGGCGGTGGGTTTGGCGCTTCAGGGTTCCTTGCAGAATTTTGCCGCTGGAGTCATGTTGATTATCTTTCGTCCGTTCAAGATTGGGGATTTCGTTGAGGCAGGAGGAACCACCGGCACGGTGGAAAAAATCACCATTTTTAACACCATCATCTTGTCTCCGGATAACCGGGAAGTCATTGTCCCTAATGGTGCCGTTTACGGCGGGACCATCACCAATTTATCGGCTCGCGATACCCGGCGGATCGATATGGTGTTTGGAATCGGTTATGGGGACGACATTAAAAAAGCCAAGGAAATTCTGATGCAAGCCATGGAGTCCGATGAGCGAATTTTAAAAGACCCGGCACCTGTGGTCGCCCTTGCGGAACTGGGGGATAGCAGTGTGAATTTTATGGTGCGGCCCTGGGTCAAGGGAGCGGACTATTGGGACGTTAAATTTGATTTAACCGAACACATCAAATTGACCTTTGATGAAAATGGTATTTCCATTCCATTCCCGCAAATGGATGTCCATACGCATCAGGCGGCTTAAAGGGACTATGCGGATTTTCGGTTTAAATAATCCGCGACCGGTTTTCCAGCCAAGTGACGCCTTTGGAAAGCAGGAGGGTCAGGAGCAGGTAGGTCAGGGCGATGTAGGTGTAGGTTTCGAAATAATTGAAATGGCGCGTTGCGTATTCGTTGGCCACGCGCAGAATATCTGAAATGGCGAGGACCGAGACCAGGCTGGTATCCTTCAACATACCCAGCGTCTGGTTGCCGACGGCGGGAACGATGGTGCGCATCGCCTGCGGCAGGATGATCTGGAACATGGCCTGGCGTTCGTTCATACCGAGACTGCGTGCCGCTTCACCCTGCTCCTTCGGGATGGCCTCCACTCCGGCGCGGAACACATCCGCCATATAGGCGCCGTAGCAGAACCCGAATCCCATCACCGCCGCCGCCAGTTTGTGGATGCTGAAAAATTCTCCCAGCGCGTAATAAACATAAAACAACAGAACCAGCAGGGGAATGCCGCGCAGAATTTCAGTATAAAGCGAGGCGGCCATCAACACCGCTTTGTTGCGCGATAGTTTGGCGAGGCCCACCAGCAAGCCTACGGCAATCGCCGCCGCGCTTCCCATCACCGTCACCGCCAGAGTATAGCCGATCCCGGTCGGCAGTAATTTCAGAAGGGCCAGGTAGCCGCCTTCGACTTCCCGTTCCATAAAAACTTCCTGCGCGGGCAGGTAGACCAGAAACACGAAGCTGAGCACCACCGCTGCGTTCCAGCCCCAGTGGGTCATTGCGTTGGCGTGAACCGGTGTTTTCATAATTTACACACAGAGCGTTGGCAATGCGGAAAACGGGAAGCCGCTTATCCCGCCGCCGGCGTTTCGTTGGGAGCAGGGATCACCGCCGCCTGGCCGAGGTCCCATTGCTGATGCAGACGTTCCACCGCGCCATTGGCCAGCAGGGTTTTCAGCGCCTTGTTGAGGGCTTGCAGTAAAGCCGGGTTGTCCTTGCGCACGGCGATACCGTAATATTCGTTAGTCAGGATTTCCCCCACCATCTTGATTTTGTCGAACACCGGCTTGTCCTTGTTTTTGTAATACAGCGTGCCGGTGCTTTCGCCGACCACCGCATCCAGTTCCCCCTTGATCAAATCCAGAACCGCATGCCCGTACGATTCGTAGCCCATGTTGCGGATGGCGGGATGATCCTTCAGAAAAAAATAAGCAGTCGTTCCGCGTTGCGCGCCCACCAGCATATTTTTGTTTTGCAGGTCCTCCATCGTAGCCACCCCTCCCGTTTCCTTGCGCA
The DNA here is from genome assembly GCA_030600405.1 of Nitrospirota bacterium. Classification (GTDB taxonomy): domain Bacteria; phylum Nitrospinota; class Nitrospinia; order Nitrospinales; family Nitrospinaceae; genus SZUA-226. Next base: position 1,040 of record JAUVMD010000157.1, on the reverse strand, counting down.
CGACAATAGACAAACCGCTTTTCAGGTAAGGCGTGCTGAATCCCATTTTCTTTTGGCGCTCTTCCAGAATAGTGATGGAGCTGATGGCGGCATCGTACTTTCCGGTGATGAGTCCGCCCAGCAAACCCGCCCATTCCACGTTCACCATTTCGAGTTCGATACCAGCTTCTTTGGCGATGGCTTCCATCAGAGCTCGGTCGAATCCGTCGATCTGATTCTGATCGTTCATAAACGACATAGGCACCAGAGTAGCATCGGTCGCAACTCTTATTTTGTTGGGAACGCTCCCGGAATCCGGGCCGCAGGCCGGCAACAGCGCCAGAGGAATCATCAGTAACAATAAATACCAAAAGCTGAAATGTTGTTGGGTTCGAGTCATAAAATAAATTTCAGGTTATGGAGTGAACAAGTACACGTCCCGGTACGCGAAGCTCACCGACAGGGAATCGCCTTGTTCCCAGACGGCGCTTTCGCCATAGGGCACCTGTACATTCAGGACGCTTTTGTTTTTCAATTGTACCCGGTATTGAAACCGGTTGCCGAAAAACAGTTTCTGTATCACTTCGCCATCAAGGCGGTTGACTTCCTCGCCCATTCCCCGGTCCTTCAGTAGCAGACGCTCCGGTCGCAGGTAACAATTCAACTTTGTATTTTGATCATAGGTGATATCAGATAAAGCGATCAAGGTTCCCACTTCATGGAGAGAAAGAGTGACCTGGTTCCCCGTTTGCTGGATAACGGTACCTTCCAGCCGGTTGACTTCTCCCAGAAACGAGGCGGTGAAAGGGTCCGCCGGTTGATCGTACAGCGCCTGCGGCGTGCCCACCTGCAGAAGACTGCCGCCTTCCAGAATGCTCATGCGATCGGCCAGGCTCATCGCTTCTTCCTGATCATGGGTGACGAACAGGAACGTAATACCGAAGGCGCGTTGCATGTCCATCAACTCCTCGCGCAGATTCTGTCGCAGACTTTCATCAAGCGCGGACAACGGTTCGTCCAGTAAAAGCACTTTGGGTTTGTTGATGACGGCGCGTGCCAGC
>JAUVMD010000098.1 GCA_030600405.1 Nitrospirota bacterium | reverse complement strand
GGTTTTATGGCGCGCGCGTTCCAACATGAAATGGACCACCTCGAAGGAAAGTTGTTCTGGGATATGCTGGGCAAGGTCAAGCGGGATATGTTGAAACGGAAGTTCAAAAAAATACTGAAAGAGATGCAGGAATGAACCTCGTTTTCATGGGTACGCCGGACTTTGCCGTGCCGGCTCTGAGGACACTCCATACTTCCCGGCATTCCGTGCTGGCGGTGGTCACTCAGCCGGACCGGCCCAAAGGCCGTGGACAGGAGATGCAGGCTTCCCCGATAAAGCGATACGCGCTGGAAAACAGCCTCAAGGTTTATCAACCGGAAAAGGCCAGCGCACCCGAATCTGTTGCGGAACTTGCAGGGTTGAAACCCGACCTGATCGTGGTGATTGCCTACGGCCAAATTCTGCGGGAAAATCTTTTATCATTGCCAAAGCATTTTTGCATGAATGTTCATGCGTCTCTGTTACCCCAATACCGGGGCGCGGCGCCGATCAACTGGGCCATCATCAACGGCGATAAGGAAACCGGTGTCACCACCATGAAAATGGACCAAGGACTGGATACCGGCGATATCCTGCTGATGAAAAAGGTTGCAATTGAAAATGACGATACCGCTCAACATCTTCACGATAAATTATCAGAAGCGGGAGGGGCGTTGGCCTTGGAAACGGTCGACCAATTGGAAAAGGGCCTGTTGAAGTTTATTCCCCAAAATGATACCGAGTCCACCTATGCTTCAAAATTGAAAAAGGAAGACGGATGTCTGCATTGGGGCCAGGAGGCTGAAATCATCCGCAACCGGGTCCGTGGAATGGAACCCTGGCCGGGGACATTTGGGTTTTTAAATGGAAAGCGTCTGCGTTTCTGCAAAGTGGAAACCGGACCCGGAACGAAAGACGATGCGCCGGGAGTGGTGATGCGTGTGTCGGATTATGGAATTGAAATTGGAACCTTGAAAGACCGGATCATCGTGACCGAAATTCAACCGGAAGGTAAAAAGAGGATGACCGTCAAAAGTTATTTGCAGGGACATGCGGTGGAATCCGGCGAGCGGTTTGACGTTTCCTGAGTTTCCGATTAGAAAAGGCAGAAAATATGGAAAGAACACTGGTGACAGGCGGCGCGGGCTTCCTAGGTTCTCATTTGTGCGACGCTCTGTTGAACGAAGGCCATGAAGTCATTTGCGTGGATAACCTGATCACCGGGAATATGGACAACATCGCCCATATCCAAAGTGACCGGTTTCACTTTGTAAAACAGGATATCTCTCAACCTTTCACGGTGGCGGGATCTCTGGATAACATCGTGAATCTGGCGTCTCCCGCCAGTCCCGTGGACTACTATGCCCATCCCGTAGAAACACTCAAGGTGGGATCGTTTGGTACTTACAACACTTTAGAATTGGCCCGTGAAAAGGGAGCGGTGTTTTTCATGGCCTCCACTTCGGAAGTATACGGCGACCCGCTGGAGCATCCGCAGAAAGAAACATACTGGGGCAACGTAAATCCTATCGGTCCGCGCAGTGTGTACGACGAGCCCAAGCGATTTTCCGAAGCCCTGACCATGGCCTATCATCGCACCCACGGGGTCGATACCCGCATCGTCCGTATTTTTAATACCTACGGACCGCGCATGGCGATCAACGACGGACGCGCCATCCCCAATTTTCTCTATCAGGCATTGAAGGGGGAGGATCTCACCGTGTATGGCGACGGCTCACAGACCCGTAGTTTTTGCTATGTGTCCGATCTCATTGAAGGCATGGTCCGGCTTCTGAAATCCGGGCACTCTGATCCGGTCAATATAGGGAATCCCATTGAAATGACCCTGCTTGAGATGGCGGAGAAAATTTTGCAAGTGACCGGGAGCCGGAGTAAAATCGTATTCAAACCGTTGCCCGAGGATGATCCCAAGGTGAGACAACCGGATATCAACTTGGCTCGCCAGCTGTTGGGATGGGAACCGAAGGTCAAACTGGAAGAAGGGTTGCGGGATACATTAGACTATTTCCGAAAGAGTATCGACACGCACCAGGCCGAACCGTGAGCTTATGGGAAAAGAGGACGCTTCTTCAATCAAGCATTGGCCCGAAGATGAACGTCCTCGCGAACGGTTGGTCAAATTTGGAGGAGACGCGCTTTCCGATGCTCACTTGCTGGCCATTCTGATCGGCTCAGGGGCCAGCGGCGCTAACAAAAATGCCGTTGATATCTGCCGGGATCTTCTCAAGGCGTTTGATAATTTGAGTAATCTGGACCGCGCTTCGGTTCATGAACTTTGCCAGGTGAAAGGCATCGGGTTGGCGAAGGCGACTCAAATCAAGGCGGCGTTGGAGGTGGGCAAACGGATGGCCTCCACCCGGTCCGGCAACACCGTAAAGATGACTACCAGCCGGGCGTTTGTGGAATACTTCGCCCCCTTCATGAAAAATCTCAGGAAGGAAGTCGTCAAAGTCGCCCTGTTGGATAACAAACTTCACATCATCAAGGATATTGTCATATCGGAAGGCAGTGTCAATTCCAGCATTGTGCATCCGCGGGAGGTGATGATTCCCGCGATCAAAGAATCGGCCACCAAGATTGTTTTGGTTCATAACCATCCCAGTGGCGACCCGTCCCCCAGCCAGGCGGATATTGAAATCACCCACCGGGTAAGCAAGGCCGGAGAAATTATCGGAATTAAATTATTGGATCACATCATAATCGGCGGAACGGAATTTTACAGTTTTGCGGACGAAGGGATGATTTAAATATGGATCGAATCAAAGAATTTCTTTATGAAAGCGCAGAGGTGAAAAAAGCCGTCGCGGATACGCTGGCGGGTAAAATTAATGAAGCGATCTCCATGGCCCGAACCAGTTTTCAAAACGGCGGCAAGATGCTGCTCATGGGCAACGGCGGCAGTGCGGGCGATGCCCAGCACATCGCCGCCGAATTCATCGGCCGGTATAAAAAAGAGCGTCGGCCGGTAGCCGCCATCGCCCTGACGGTAGACTCGTCCATCCTGACCTGCATCGGTAACGATTACGGGTATGATTCCGTGTTCTCGCGGCAGGTGGAAGGGTTGGCCAAAAAGGAAGACATCGTCATTGCCATCAGCACCAGCGGCAACTCGGAAAACGTGATCCGGGGGGTCGAAAAGGCCCGCGAAATAGGTGCTAAAACCATTGGACTTTTGGGCAAACAGGGCGGAAAATTAAAGGATAAGGTCGATCTGGCCATCGTGGTCCCTTCTAACAATACTGCCCGCATTCAGGAAGCGCATATCACCATCGGGCATATCATCTGCGAAATACTCGACGAGGAATTTGATTAAGTGAAAGCCAAGTTCAAGCGCTTCTTCGACAATAAAAAACGCCCCAAGATTCTGGTGGTGGGTGACCTGATTCTAGACGAATACATATGGGGATCGGTCAACCGTATTTCGCCGGAAGCCCCGGTACCGGTGCTGGAATCCAAATCGGAAAACCTGTCTCTGGGGGGAGCCGCCAACGTCGCCAACAACCTGGTGGCCCTCGGTTGCGACGTGTATCTCGTCGGTGGCATCGGGCGCGACGAAAAAGGCGATAAACTGCTCGACCTGATCAAAAACCGGTCCATTCACACCAATGGGATCTACCGGTTCGTGCACCGTCCCACAACTTCCAAGGTACGCGTGATCGCGAACAACCAGCAGATTCTGAGGATCGATAAGGAAGACGACCGGCCTATCACTGAGGAAACGGAAGGCAAGTTCCTCAAATACCTGCACGCCGTCATCCCGGAAATGGACGGTGTCATCTGCTCCGATTACCACAAAGGCATTCTGTCGGAGAAAATCGCCAACGCCATCATGCAACGCGCCAAAAAATCCAAGAAGCAGGTGGTGGTCGATCCCAAAGGAACCGATTTCCACAAGTACAATGGCGCCACGGTCATCACCCCCAACCAGAAGGAAGTGGAGCGGGTGGCGCCCATCAAGATCAACAGCCGGGAAGATTTGGACCGGGCGGCGGAATACCTGCTCTCTCTGACCAAGTCGGAGGGAATTCTCATCACGCGTGGCAAGGATGGAATGATTTTTTATCACAAAAAAGACAAGCCCTTCGAAATCTCAACGGTGGCCAAGGAAGTGTACGATGTGACCGGAGCGGGCGATACCGTTATCAGCGTGTTCGGAATGTCCCTGTTCAGCGATTTCAGTTACGAAGAAGCCGCGTGGCTGGCCAACATGTCGGCGGGCATCGTCGTCGGCAAAATCGGAACTGCCGTGGTCACGCTGGACGAGATCAACGAATTTCTGAAAGAGGAAATGCTCCGCACCTCCAGCGCAGTTCTGGAGTTGAACGAAATCAAGCAAGTCGTGAGTCTGGCCAAAAGCGTCGGCAAGTCGATCGTGTTCACCAATGGTTGTTTCGATTTGATCCACGGCGGGCACATCGAGTTTTTACAGCAGGCAAAAAAGCAGGGGGATATCCTGATCCTCGGCATCAACAGCGACGAATCAGTCCGTGCCATCAAGGGCGACGGACGGCCCATCAAATCCCAGGGAGAGCGGGCTAATATCCTGTCCGCCTTGCAGGACGTCGATTACATCACCATCTTTAATGAAGAAACACCCGAAAGCCTGATCCGCGAAATCCGTCCCGATGTTTTGGTGAAAGGCGACGACTACAAACTGGAAGATGTGGTCGGGCGGGAAATCGTCGAGGGTTACGGCGCGCGCGTGGCGCTCATCCCCATCGTCAAAGGCCTGTCCACCTCCAGCACTGTCGATAAAATCCTGGAAGCCAACCGGGGCAATTGATCTTTCGGTTATCCCGAAAGGTTTTTGGCTTCGGTCAGATCATCTTCACCAACTGGTTGACGGTCTTCTCGATGCCCTCGGCCACTTCGCCGATGTTTTGCCCCAGCATGTAAGCCGGAGTGCTGACGATCCGGTTGGGCACGTCCACTACCACTTCGGTCACCACCGCGTTCTGATGCTTGGTCCCCATCGCTTCCATTTTTGAGCTGGTATCCGCGTCGTTGCCGATGGTCAGCGTCGGGTTCGCATCCGAGTCTTCGTAAATCTTCGCCATCATCGCCGGAGCGATGCAACACACCGCCTGCGGTTTCTGTTTCTGTTCAAATTCCTTGACCAGGCGTTTGACTTCCGGGTGCACCTCGCAGTTTTCACCTTTCACCGCGAAGTCGCACAGGTTTTTGGCGGCGCCAAACCCGCCGGGGAAGATCAGCGCGTCGAGATCGTCCGCCTTCACTTCAGCGATGTCCTTGATATCGCCGCGCGCGATGCGCGCCGATTCCACCAGCACGTTGCGTTTCTCGCCTTTCACTTCCTCGCCGGTGAGGTGGTTGATAACATGCAATTGATCCGTGTTGGGGGCCATGCACACCGCTTCGGCACCCGCCCGGTCGATGGCCAGTAAAGTGATGACCGATTCATGAACTTCCGCACCGTCGTACACCCCGCATCCGGAGAGCACGACTCCGATTTTCTTTTTCATATCCCGCCTCCGCCTGATGCCACAGGCCTTATAAAGTTAGCGATTGAGCGATAAAACTATAGATGTTTGTATTGAATGACCGAATTTTAGCATAAATCCATGGAGTGGGCCATACGTGGAGGTTCTGCATGAATATGGGAGAGGAGTTAGTCGCTTTAAAGGTCGGATTTTGTTTGGGAGAATCCGATGTTTATATTAAAATCAGCTTCATCAATATAAATCCTGAATACTTTCATCCATCGGTTGAAATTTTATTAAGAAGCGACCATGAGTGCATCGAACCCGGTAGCAGACAGTATCAAGCATTCCATCAGTAAAAGCGGATATCCGGAGAAGGTGGTGCGCCTGCCGTTCAAGCCGGTCTACGACAGTTGCAAGAAGCACGACATCGCGCTGGCCGACGTTCTGGCCCATTTGAAGGCGGAGAGCATTCTCGGGTCGATGGCAG
>JAUVMD010000096.1 GCA_030600405.1 Nitrospirota bacterium | reverse complement strand
GGTCCAGTACCCAGGCATAGATGGGTTTTCCATAATCTTTTCCAAAATAAGGGTAGCCGAAATAAGAAAATTTGCGGTCGACCAGAATGATATAGGGCGGGGAACTGGTTTTCAGTTCCTGCAACACCGGGTCGTCGCCCACGATCAACCAGACACTGGGATTGAGGTTCACGTCTTTGATCGGACTTTTGCGCCGGGCCATGTAGTTGAGCATGATGGCGTCTGGCAAAGTAGCGAACTCGGCCTCCGGCTCGAGATTCTGATTAATATATTCAAGCGCCTGATTGAAAATTTCTCCACGAGGGTCGACAAAGGGATGATAATCGATGACCCGGTCCAGCCCGGAACCGACCGGATATCCCTTGAGATCGTATATGTTGTATGAAAACCGGATGTGGGCGCAGGTATAAATCAGGACCAGCGTCAACGCCATCGTCCGGAAGAAAAACGGTGAGCCCGTAATACGTTCCGTCCACCTTGGAACATCGTACACGATTCCTTTGATCAAAAGCAGAGTGGCGGGTAAAGCCAAAGCGAAGCCGTAATGGTAAACATGAGTGTTGAAAAACATTTTGAATAACAAAACCAGAGAGAACAGGGCAAAGACCAGAAGGTTCAGGTAATCACCGGCATCGGCCTGGCCCCGGTTTTTCCAATATCGAATCGACCCGCAACCCGCGAGGAGGACCATGAACAAGGGCCAGGGGCGGGCCAGCTCCAACCAGGGAATATAAGAGTGGAAAGCCACGGCGGCAACCATCAGCATTCCAGCCACCGGCCAGGCCAGAAGGTTGGAGCGCCAACGCGAAATCAGAAGCATTCGATGAATTCCAAACACCGCGCCCACAAGCGCGGTAAGGCATCCGGCGTATAAAATCATTTTCCCCAGATTGGCGGCCACGTCGTCGGTTCCGGTGATCCAATGATAGAGCGGAAGGGATCGAAAGGGCGAGAGGAAGACATGGAGCCAGGGGCTGAGCACCATTTGTACGGCTTCGGTCAACGGCATGTGGCGCCAGAAATACATCGTTAAAAATAACAAGGGTGCGGCGAACGAGAAAGCGAATATCAATCCTCCGCGAATCCGAACCCGGCGGGGAGCCATGCTCAACTTCAGCGCCACCCCGGTAATGAGAGCCGATGCCGCGGCAAGAAACACTTCCGGCTTGGTCATATAAATCAATCCCATCAAGCTGCCGATAATGGCCAGCCGTCTTTCGTCCGGATCGTGAGCGTATTTCGTGAATTGGTACAGAGCGATAAAACTGAGGAACACCCCGTGGGACAATTCTGAAACATAAGTGCACACAAAATTATAATTGCCGCCCACCGCATACTGGCCGAAAGCGAATACCCCCAGGAAAGTGAGGGTCGCCAGGGTAGCAGTCAACTCGTCCGCGAATTTCAGGAACAGGGCATAGATGATCCCGGCCAGGGCAATGAGGAGGCCCAGATTGAACCACGCCATAACCATGATTCCCGGGCCGAAAATTTTAAATACCAACGCATGAAGATAGGCGGAAAAGGGGCCATGAAGGTAGGTCATATCCTTGTAAAGGACTTGGCCTTCGGACAATTGCCAGGCGGTGTACACCTGTTGGCCGTAATCGACGATCAAGTCCTGCCATTTTTGCCAGCTGATCACCGCCATGACCAGGCCCGTCACGATAAGCACTATAGGGCCCCAGCGGTCGATTTTAAAATTCGGTAAGGGGCAGGAATCTGATTGGCGATCGAGAGTGGAGATCGGGTCGGCAGGCATGTGGCCTTAAAGGGGTGAAGTTTTCTAAAAATTTAACGCCAAAAACTACGCATAAGCATTATAATATTCCCTATTTAAGATTAAAGGTATACTGCCAAAATTGCAATTGAAAGCTGGAGCATGAGCTATGTTCCGGGGTTTGAAAAAGCCGAATAAATTATTTTTATCAGGATTGAGTAAACCCGCATGATCCACCCCTTTAAAGACACAACACCTCAAATTCACTCTTCCGCATGGGTGACGGAAAGCGCGCAGGTGATCGGCGACGTGGTCATTGGCGAGGAAAGCAGTGTCTGGTTCAATGCGGTCATCCGGGGCGACGTCAATTATATTCGTATCGGCAAGCGGACCAACATCCAGGACGGATGCGTTTTGCACGTGGCGCGCCGGACGTTGCCATTGATAATTGGTGACGAGGTTACCGTCGGTCACAATGTCACCCTTCACGCCTGCACCATCGGCAACCGGTGCCTGATCGGCATGGGCGCCGTGGTGATGGATGGCGCCGAAGTGGGAGAGAATTCTATCGTGGGGGCCGGTTCCCTGGTAACACCGGGGACGAAAATTCCGCCGGGCAGTTTGGCGATGGGGTCGCCTGCCAGGGTCAAACGGCCGCTCACCGACGCGGAAGCCCGAAGCATCCGTGAAGCCGCCGCGCATTATGTCGGCGATATCGAAACTTACCTGGATTAACTCCTTTCTGTCATGAAAGAACGTCTGGCCGTCATCGGAGGAAGCGGAGCCTATCATTTGCTGACCCAGAACCGCTTGGGTGAAGAGACCGAATGCCAGACCCTCGACACTCCATTCGGACCCAGTGCCCCCATTCACCGATTCAAAGCTGGAGATACCGGTTTTCTATTTTTGTCTCGCCACGGCGAGGCCGATTATTCGATCACCGCGCCCTTCGTCAATTACCGCGCCAATATTTACGCACTCAAGGAATGCGGAGTGGAGCGTATTATATCCTGGTCGGGACCCGGCATCATCAACACCGCGTTCAAGCCGGGTGACTTTGTCGTTCCCCAAGACATCATCGACGAAACCCGCAACCGGGAATCCACCTTCTTCAAGAACAGTGGCGTTGGTTTTATCCGGCAAAGCCATCCGTTCTGTCCGGAAGTGCGGGAAGTCCTGCGCGATGCGGTTCACCATTCCGGTATTCCCCATCATGAACAAGGCGTGTACGTGTGCACGGAGGGACCGCGTCTCGAGTCACCGGCGGAGATCAAAAAATTCCGGATCATCGGAGCTGACCTGGTGGGCATGACGCTGGCACCGGAAACTTTTCTCGCGCGGGAGTTGGAGATGTGCTACGCGCCGGTGTGCTACCTGACCAACTATGCCGAAGGAGTAACCGATCGGGAATTCAAAACCGGGCAGTTGTTCGAGGGCATGCAAACGGATCAGGAAAAATCGGTTGTAGAAAAATCCGTTCTGCAATTTCCCGCCATCCTCGCCGCCAGCTTGACCTTGTTAAAAGACTTGGAACGCGCCTGCCATTGCAAGGAAGCCCTGCAACGTTATCGGGATAAAGGTATGATCGGTGAGGATTGGCGAACCTGGATCGGTCCGCCGTAAACGATTGGATCAAGGAAACGCCGGTGAGGGGAGGATGCTGTTGTAGGCTAACGTGCGATCGATAAATTTCTGGTGAACCAGGTTCGGAGGATCGGTCCTTCGCACAAAAATCCGTGAAATGGAATCCTGGTAAATTTTAACCCATTCTTCATGGGATTCTATAGCCTGGTTTTCCAGAGCCGTTAATATGATTTCGTGGTTATAAAGATCCAGATAATACTGCCATCCCTCCCAGCCTTTATGGAATACCAGATTCTGAATAATGAAATCCGGTGGATACACCGTCCAATAACGGCCATCCACGGATACCCTCGACTCCGGCAGTTTCCAAATCACATATTCTCCCCAGTCTGATGGAGTCATGATGTTTCCATTAATTTCATTCTCTTTAAGAAACCGGACTGCGTATACCGGGTTGATCGCCGGGTCGACGTGGATCTGAAAGCCGTGCCGCTGCCATTTCAAAAAATTATGGCTCAGTTGGAAACCCGCGAACAATCCCATGGATACCAGAACACCCACATGGACCCAACGCGGCCAGGACCGGTTTTTATGGGTAGCGGTCCAGGACTCTATCAATTGGGCGAAGCAGGCGGCTGCCATTGGTACCATGACGATAACGGCCAGGACCGAATGCCGCTGGTGCTTGAATCCATAAAACACACTGAACGCGATAATCGCCAGCTCCCAAGGCCGCTTGCGTGCCGGAGAAAACAAGGATACTAAAAAAAGAAGTGCTAGAATTTTATAATGAATAAATTGGATGCTCCATAAGGGGATAGGCCACCACTCCTCCACCTGCCGTTCACGGGGGATGGTTTCCAGAAGAAATGTTATCAAGTGGTAGCCGTACGGATTGACCAAAAGCGCGAGAAAGGAAATTCCCAGAGAATAAAATAAAATAGGGTCCGGTTTTCCACGCTCTCGAATCTGAGTGATCGATTCGACAAAAACAAACATCCCGAAAATTCCGAATCCCGCCACAAAGCCGCCGTGGCTATTCACCCAGAGCACCATCAAGGGAGATACCCACCATACTGCCCGCCGTTTGCCTTCTGAGTAGCGGTACAGAATTACTAGCAGAACCGTGAGGAACAGGAAGGTCATCAAATGGGGCCGGCTGGCAAACCCGGTGGCGATCACATGCGTCCACAAGATAAAAAAGAGGCAGTACACCAGAATATTTTTAGATCGCTCAAAATATAACTGGGAAAGCAAATGAATGATGGTCAGGCCGAGTCCCAGTTTGAATATCAGTATGCCGGTGGAGCCGAACACCTTGTACAACAGATAAAACAAGACTTCCGTCAACCATTCATGATTGAACCATGCGTGGTTTGGAAAAACATAGTTGTAGGGATCTGTTTTCGGCACCGCTCCCGCTTGCCAGATATCTTCGCCGAATTTGATATGGCCCCACAGATCGAAATCGGAGCCGGTATAGGAAAAAGCGTTGATCGCGTAGCAGTAAACCAGAATCCGGGCGAGGAGGCTGTATTGTGATTTCAAGGGCATGGATGACAAAAGTTAAAATTAGATCAACGGCTAAACCCTGCACGGCAGGAGGGACTTCCTAATCAGGATAAGGCAAAATATAAAAAACAGGAAGAAAATCAGTAGCTGTAACATAAGCAAAAAGAGGTGCAGGCTTAAATTCATCCTTTTAATTTACCTTGACCCTCCTTACAATATTTATATTCAGGGTATTTGAAAATCCGGATCGAATACCATCCTGAGGTCCACCCATTTTTACAACCTTCTCAAACTACTTAGTCTCTTATGAAAATCATCGAAGTTCTTGCAGACGTCAGTTATCAGGACATCATCACCGCCATTGCCGACCAGCATGAAGTCCAAGATTGCTGGCTGGGCCCGAAAGGAGAAGACGGGCGGCGGATGATCCGTTTGATCCTTGGCGACGAGAAAAGGCAAGAGGTTTTAGACGCGCTCCAGAGTGCGTTGGCCAACAGTACCAAAGCCAGGATCGTCGTTTCCCCTGTGGAAGCGGTTTTGCCCCGTGTGGAAACGAATGGGGACAAAAACTCAAAGATGAAGACCTCCGCCTCCACCACGCGTGAGGAACTTTACAACAGCATCGAAAAAAACGCGCGGTTAAACAACACCTATGTGATCCTGGTGGTGTTGTCGACCATCGTCGTGTCCATCGGCCTGTTGGAAGATAATGTGACAGTGGTGATCGGCGCCATGGTAATCGCCCCCTTGCTGGGACCGAATATTGCCCTTGCTCTGGCTACGGCTCTGGGAGACACGGAGCTGATCTGGAAATCGTTAAAGACCGGGGCAGTCGGTTTTGTGGTGGCGCTGGGGTTTTCCATGCTGATCGGAAAATTATGGCACCTCAATTTTGACAGCCGGGAATTGCTGGCGCGGACGGATGTCGGGTTGGATTCGGTGGCTCTGGCTTTGGCATCCGGGGCGGCGGCGGTCTTGTCCCTGTCCACCGGACTGCCCAGCGTGCTGGTGGGGGTGATGGTGGCGGTGGCTCTGCTTCCCCCTACCGCTACCATGGGATTGATGTTGGGTGCGGGCAAGTTTAAATTAGCGGTGGGAGCGGGATTGTTGCTGGCGGTCAACGTGGTGTGCGTCAACCTGTCCGCAAAAGTGACGTTTCTAGTTC
>JAUVMD010000080.1 GCA_030600405.1 Nitrospirota bacterium | reverse complement strand
CACGGGAGCGGCTAACTCCAAAACTCATGTGACCCGGAGAAAATAATTTTTCAGCAGGGATCACGTAATGATCGTGTACTTTTCCTGGTGAAGTTTGGGATTGACCTTGACGTTGACCTCAATATTGTAGGATCTTTCGATATCATCCAGGTAAGAGGTTTCCTCTTCAAAAAGAAGGTCATACACTGGCGGTGGCACCTCAATGGTAATATTTTTGTGGGTCAGGTTGTTGGTGACCAGCCTTTGCAGAGCCCGGATAATTTCGTAGCACACTGTGGTGGGCGATTTGATATGGCCTTTGCCCTCACAGTAGGGGCATGCGTCGCACAGGGTCTGGCTCAGACTGCCGCGCACTCGTTTGCGGGTCATTTCGACAAGACCCAGCTCCGAGATTTTTAGGATATTGGTTCGGGAGCGGTCAAATTTCAACTCCTGAGTCAGAGAATTCCAGACGAGTTCCTTACTTTCTTCTTTGGTCATGTCGATAAAATCAACAATGATGATGCCCCCGATGTTTCTCAATCGTAACTGGTAAACGAGTTCCTTGGCCGCTTCGAGGTTGGTTTTAAGGATGGTTTCTTCGGGATCGGTATGCCCGACGAATTTTCCGGTGTTGACATCTATGGCGACCAGTGCTTCGGTTTGGTCGATGGTGATGAAGCCGCCGGATTTGAGCCAGATTTTCCGGCCCAGAGCCCGGTTGATTTCGATCTCGATACCATAGTAATCGTAAATGGGTACGGGTTCTTTATAGAGTTCTATTTTGTCCACCAGGTGCGGAAGATAGCTGGAACAGAATTCGACGCATTTTTCATAATCTACCTTGGAGTCGATCACCAGCCTCTCGACGTCTTCATTGAGCAGATCGCGGATCGACCGGAAAATCAGGTTCAGGTCTTCATAAAGCAGGCAGGGCGCCACTTGGTTGTCGGACCGCCCCTGCAGGTTATCCCATAATTTATGAAGGAAATTGACGTCGGGCAGAAAGTCGTCTTTATTTCGGCCTAAGCCCGCGGTGCGGATAATATAGCCCTCATCAGGCCGCCCTATTTCGGCGACCAGATTTTTCAGTCGATTTTTCTCCTCTTCGTCCTCGATACGGCGTGAAACGCTGACTTGGTTGACGGTCGGCATATAAACAATATGGCGGCCCGCCAGGGTGATGAAGGAGGTGATCCGGGCCCCTTTTGTTCCCAGCGGGTTTTTGGCGATTTGGACCACGATTTCCTGGCCTTCTTTGAGTAGGTCCTGGATGGGAATGCCCTGGCCCGTCATACGGGAAGGTTTGCTTTCCACCTGAGAAGCTTCGTCTTTTTCCTTCCTCAGCCCCATTGCTTCCAAATCCTCGTCATCGTTTTCAAATTCCATCAGGTCGATGACGTCGATATCGCCCACATACAAAAACCCGGCTTTTTCAAGGCCGATGTCGACAAACGCGACCTGCATTCCCGGCAGGATTTTGGTCACGAGGCCTTTGTAAATGTTCCCGACAATCCCTTTTTTGGTCTTGTGCTCAATAAAAATTTCGGCCAACTGATTTTTTTCAACTAGAGCGACCCGGATTTCCCGAGGAGTGGAATTGATTACGATTTCCGAAGCCATAGGTTCTTAAGAGGCTGAAAATTAGATTGTTCTGCTCAAATGGATGGGGTGATTATAGCACGGCCAGGGATTTTCTGGGTCAAAAATGGGAAACGGGCCTGTAATAGGAACTACCTTTTAGGGATTAGTGAATGGTACGCCGTATCTCAATGTTCATAAGCAATCCCAGTGCGAAAAAATTGGTGATCAGAGATGACCCTCCATAACTGAGGAGGGGCAGTGGAAGCCCCGTCACGGGAAAAATTCCAATGGTCATTCCAATATTGAAAATAATATAAAAGCTCATGGAGGCCACGATGCCCAAAGATACAAAAAGGCCAAACCGGTCCGCCGCCCGGAAAGAGATATTCAATCCCTTTAAAATCAGAATCAGGTACAAGGATAATAAAACGATCACACCGATAAACCCCAGTTCCTCTGCGAACACCGAAAAAATAAAATCAGTATGTTTTTCGGGCAGAAAATTAAGCCGGCTTTGGGTTCCCGCCATAAGACCCTTGCCCCAGAACCCGCCGGAGCCAACGGCAATTTTGGATTGAATGGTGTGGTAACCCGTTTTCAGGGGGTCCAGTTCGGGATTGAACAGGGTCAGTATCCGGGTTTTCTGATAGCCCTTGAGCAAAAACCAACCGAAGGGGGCTAGAATGACTGTAGTCCCAATCAATCTCCAAAGAGTTTTTGGATTCAGCTCGATTGATATCACAAAAACAAAAAAAATAAATATAACGATCAATGCGGTACCCAGGTCCGGTTGCAAGTAAATCAACCCGCCAAGAAGACCGGTCATTAGGGCAGGTATTAAGAGATCTCGCAGGTCATACTGCCTACCCGTTTTACCGGGTTCAAAATACTTGGCCAATACCAGAATGAGAGCGATCTTGGCAAATTCGGAGACTTGCAGGGACCAGGGGCCCAGTTGAATCCACCGCCGGGCACCGGAACTGACGGTTCCGAAAATCAGGACGTAAATCAAGGATAAGGCCGTAAGGAAAAAAATGGGATAGGCATAGCGGCTGAGAACCCGGTAATCCATAAAAATGGCGAAAAGCATCGCCCCCAACCCGCCCAGGATCCAATAGATCTGCTTGATATAGAGAGTCCGGTAAAATTCCTCCGGTCGGGCGTGGTTGGCGCTATAAATGGTGACGACGCCGATCACCGCTAAAGACAGGATCAGGAGGAAATACCACCAATTGAAATGGGTAAACAGTCTTCGATCCAACATATCAGCAAGTTATAGTACCACAGGTTCCCGGCCAACTCCTCAATACGGTTTGCTCCAATTTAACAATACCTTATAGATATGCATAATATCTAATCATTGGACGCGGCGACTTTATTTTGTAGGCATTTGAAGAACTTTTTTCAAAGTTACCCACAGTTTTTGCACAAAATTTGTGAAAAGTAATGAATTATTTTTCAAAGGCTTCTTCAGATCGCCACTTATCAGGCCCTGCCGCGAGGCTTTCAGTCTGATTACCTGAAATTCAAGTGTGAAATCGATAACAAGTTCCAGGTCTTCCCTGCTTTATAGGGGTTCAAGCATTTTGATTTTTGCTTGAGCAACATACCTTTACCAGTGAGGGATTCCAAGGTGTCAAAATTTTGATCCCTAGTTTGGCCTTTAAACACTATGCACGCAGAGGTTACATTTCTAAGATCGATTGAAATTCAATAAAACTGCTAACAAAGTGATAATAGTTAATCGCCAAAATTTTGTTACACATTTTAACCTTTTTTTCCGCAAAGATATTACGATCAAAAAAAATGCCAGTGTAACTGTGGAAAACTTTGAAAAATTGAAGCGTTTGGCAAATTTTTATTTTAAGAAAAGAGGGGCATTTGTAAATACTTGTATTTATTGTAATTAAACAATATTCTTGGGTTATGCATCTAATTCAGTCCAAAAAGAGTATATTGCTGGGCTCTCTTCATAATGATTTTTCTCACATTTTTTCCACAGGAGTTGGGGAAAATTCTGGGTATTCTCCCCGAGCCAATTCCACCCTCTTCATACCCAGTCCACTTTAATTTGGCGATTTTCAATGGTTTTTTGGGTCGGGTGAATCCGGGAGCAGGGCCTCCATATCAGAAGGCAGTGGGCTTTCCAGTTGTAAAAGATTCCCTGTGACCGGGTGAATCAACTCCAACCGATGGGCGTGCAGAGCCTGCCTATCTATTTGAGGAAGGCCCGGTCCCCGCGTTCCTCCATACAGACGATCCCCCAGAATGGGATGGCCAATGGACGCCAGATGCACCCGGAGTTGATGGGTCCGACCTGTTTTTGGGAACAACCGAAGATAGGCGTAGCCGTCCAATTGGCGGATCACTTCATATCGCGTCTGCGCTTCCCTTCCTGCCGGGGCGCGAGTGGACATTTTCTTGCGGTAGGTTTTGTGCCGACCGATAAGTGCGTCGATCACCCCGGTTTTCGGCTCGAAGGTCCCCTTGGACAGCGCCAAATACACTTTGTGGATATCCCGCTCCTTGAATTGGCGGGTCAGCGATTGCATGCAGGCCTCGGTTTTGGCGGCGGCGATCAAGCCGGAGGTGTCCTTGTCGAGCCGGTGCACAATACCCGGCCGTTCGATCCCGCCTATGCCTGCCAAGTCATTGCAGTGATGCAGTAACGCGTTGACCAGTGTGCCGCCGGAATGGCCGGGGGCCGGATGCACTACCATACCGGGCGGTTTGTCGATGACGATCAGGCTCGCATCCTCATACACAATATTTAAGGGGATCGGCTCCGGCTTGACCTCCAACGGTTCCGGGTCGGGCACCTCGACTTCCACACGGTCGCCCTCCTTCAACTTATAATGGGCTTTCGCGGGTGCGCCGTTGACGGTCACCCGCTCCGCTTCGATAAGTTTCTTGATGTAAGATCGGGTGATGTCGGCCTGGACCTCGGTCAGGAAAATGTCCAGGCGTTTCTTACCGCAGGCGGGATCGATGTCGTATTCAAATTGTTGCATGGTTAAAGAACCTGTGGCTGTCGCTTGGCTTATGTGCGTCGGCCTTGCCGATTATTTTTCGAGCAGGCGCGGCATCAGCTCCACCAGGTTGCACGGCGGGTTGTTGCTGTTGAGCTGATGCACGAGAATCCCGTCCCACGCGTCCTTGCACGCGCCGGTAGAGCCGGGCAGGGCGAACAGAAAGGTGCCGTTGGCCACACCGCCGGTGGCGCGCGACTGGATGGTCGACGTCTTGATGTTCTGATAACTCAGCCAGCGGAACAATTCACCGAAACCGGGAATCGATTTCTCGTATAGGGCCTCAAAAGCTTCCGGCGTCACATCCCGTCCCGTTACCCCGGTACCGCCGGTGGCGATGACGACGTCGACCCTGGAGTCGGCGATCCATTTTTTTAGAGTCGACTGAATAATGGGAACCTCGTCTTTCACGATTTGTTTGTCGACCACGTTGTGCCCTGCGGCCTTAGCGCGGTCCACCAGGGTTTTCCCGGATTTATCGTCTTCTTCCGTGCGTGTGTCCGATACCGTCATGATGGCGATATTCACGCTTTTGCCTGCCTTTGCGTCCATTCAATTCACTCCATGAAAAGGTTCGTCCGCATCATATCAACCCCACCCGACCATGTAAAGCCGCCCCCTACCGGGGGAGGGTACTGGCTCACCGTTGACGGCAATCGACGACCACTGGCGCAATTTTAAGGTTTTAAATTTATCTGCGGCGATTCGCCGCCCAGCGTGACGCTGGACCCAACCGGGCAACGCCCGGAGGAAATTCCGCAATGGCGTTATGGCGAGAATGATAAGTTAATTTCGCCCGCCAAGGTTTTAATTTTACCAGCGGCGGTTCGCCGCCCGGGCCTTGCCCGGCCCCTCCTTACCAAGGGGAGGATTGAGGAGGGGTAATGATAAATCCCTTCCTTTAATTTATTTTTATCCCGTTATCCTGTCCAGGATTTTGCCTTCTCTGTTTTTGGCAAGGGCAATTATGATATAACCAAAATTTCACTAGAACGGAGAAACCCATGCCCACAGCGATCATCACAGGCGGTGCGGTGCGCCTCGGCAAGGCTCTGGCCTGCCATTTGGCGGACCGAGGATGGAATCTTGCTCTGAGCTATAACAACTCCGATCCGGCGGAAGTGGTTGCCCACGCGCAAAAAGCGGGGGTGACGTGCAAGACCTATCCTGGCGACCTCTCGAATACGGTCTTTGCCGAGGGACTGATCGGACAGGTGCTGGCCGATTTTACCGACGTCGCACTGCTGATCAACTGCGCCGCCAACTTCATCCAGGAAAACGTCGAGCGCACCTCAACCCAAACCCTCGTTGACACGATGGCGCTCAACCTCATGTCGCCCTATCTCCTCATGCGGGAGTACAAGAAACAAGTGGGGCAGGGGATGATCGTCAACATCCTCGACGAGCGCATCACCAAGAACATTCCGACTTTCGCCGCGTATTCGGTGAGCAAGGTGGCGCTGGAGCATGTCACGAAGCTGGCGGCGGTGGAGTGGGGCGCAACCGTGCGCGTCAACGCCATCGCTCCGGGATTGATACTGCCGCCTGCCGGGCATGGACAAGAGTATCTCGATAAAAATAAAAAGAATGTGCCGACCCAAACGCATGGGGATGTGGCCGACCTCACACGCGCCCTCGATTACTTAATCGCCAGCCCCTTCGTCAACGGCGAAATCCTGTTCGTCGACGGCGGAGATAGTAAAGGGCGTTACAGCCAACAATAAACTCCGCCTTGTCACCCTGAGCCTGTTGAAGGGAGATT
>JAUVMD010000336.1 GCA_030600405.1 Nitrospirota bacterium | reverse complement strand
GTCTGGAAAAAACGGGAAATGCAGTATCCGTGATCAATATCGATTCGCCGCCGACCAGCGAAACCTTACGGGAATTGCGGGAGACGCCTAATGTGATCGAGGTATATTCGGTCGTTCTCTAGCAGACTTCGCAAAAAACAAAACCCGCTCTCTAATGAGAGCGGGTTTTGTTGTTTGCGAAGTTTGCTAGAGAATGACCGAATACACCTCGACCACATTAGGCGTCTCCCGCAATTCCCGTAAGGTTTCGCTGGTCGGTGGTGAATCGATATTGATCACCGCTACCGCATTTCCTGTTTTCTCCAGGCGGCCCAGATGAAACCCGGCGATATTGATGTTGTTCTTGCCTAAAACATTGCCGAGTTTACCGATAACTCCCGGAACGTCCTTGTTGCTCAAGATCAACATGTGCTTGGAGATTACCGCCTCGAAGTAAAATTCATCAAATTTCACGATACGCGGATCACCCTTGCCGAAGATACTGCCGGTAATATCACGGGCTCCCTGTTTTGTGGTCACCCGCACCTGGATGGTGCTGGTATAGTCCTTGATCTCATTGCTCTTCATCTCCTGCACCTCAATACCCCGCTCCTTGGCGATGAACGGCGCATTGACCATGTTGATCCCTTCCATCGAGCGCGTCAACAATCCCTTCAGAACGCAAATCGTGATGGGCTGGACGTTCAGGTTCGACACTTCACCATTGTACTGAACCTTGACTTGAATGATGGGACCTTCGACCAATTGCGAAGCCAGTTGACCCAGATCCGACCCCAAGTCCAGATACGGCTTGATCTGCTTCAGAGTTTCTTCGTCGATGGAAGGCATGTTGACCGCGTTGCGGATAGTCCCGTACTTCAGAAAATCGATCAGCTGATCGCAGATGGCGATGGCCACTTTATCCTGTGCTTCCCCCGTTGATGCGCCCAGATGCGGGGTGCAGATGATTTCCGGAACATCCAATAACGGACTGTCGGGATTGATCGGCTCTTTCGTGTACACGTCCAGAGCCGCTTGAGCCACCTTACCGTCTTTAATGGCTTGGATGAGGGCCTCTTCGTCGATCAATTCACCGCGGGCACAGTTGATGATGCGAACCCCCGGTTTGACGCTATTCAGCTCTTTTTTACCCAAGAGGGGTTTGTCACCCACTTTCGGCGAGTGCAGACTGATGAAATCGGCACGTTGGAGCAAATCCTGCAACTCCACAATCTCCACCCCGATTTTTTCCGCCTGTTCCTTGGACACAAACGGATCGTACGCCACTAACTTCATGGCGAATCCCTTGGCGCGCTCCGCAACTACGGAGCCGATGCGGCCCAGACCGATGATGCCCATCGTTTTTCCGTACAACTCGACCCCCATAAACGTTTTGGGAGTCCATTTTTTATCTTGCTTGACAGAAGCGTTGGCCTGCGGAATGTTGCGGGACATGCTTAACATTAGCGCTATGGCGTGTTCGGCAGTGGTGATCATGTTACCGTCCGGCGCGTTCATCACGATGATGCCCTTTTTGCCTGCCGCTTCGAGATCGATGTTGTCGACACCCACTCCGGCGCGTCCCACCACCTTGAGATTTTTAGCAGCCGCAATCACATCGGCGGTGACTTTTGTAGCGCTTCTCACGATCAATCCGTCGTATTCCGGGATGATCTTGATCAATTCTTCCTTCGGCAAGCCGGTATTGACGTCAACCTCAATACCGCTTTCCTTTTGTAGTATTTCCACACCCAGTTTGGACAGATTGTCACTGACCAGAATTTTCATTATTTCAAAACTCCAAAAAATTGAAATTAATTATGTTTGTAACTGGAAAGGTTTTCACCCGCTGGCGGGTCGAAAACCCTTTAGTATGCTTCGAGTAAAATTTCCTGCGCCGCCGCAACACCCTTGCCTAATTCCACGGCATGCCCGAATTTTTTGAGCGCCATCTCAATGGCCGAAATAGCAATGATGGTATCGAACGTATCCACATAACCGAGATGCGCAATGCGGATGACTTTGCCTTTCCACTGATCCTGTCCGCCGGCCAGAGTCACCCCGAAGTCGTCGCGCAGGCTTTTGACGAGTTTACCACCGTCGATCCCGTCGGGCAGAAACACGCCGGTGGCGCTGTCGGCCGGTGCGTCGGGCGCGACCATCTTCAGACCCAGCGCCTTGGCCGCTGCGCGGGTGGCCCGTGCCAGCCGGTTGTGACGCTTGTGGACGTTTTCCAACCCCTCTTCCTTGAAACTTTTGAGCACTGCTCGTAAGCCAATCACTAGCGAAACCGCCGGGGTGTAGGCCGATGTCTGGTTGGCCAGGTTTTTCCGCTCTTTCTTGAGATCGAAATAAAAATGCGGGCACTTGGACTGGTCGGCAAATTTCCAGGCCTTTTCACTGAGCGCCACCAGGGCCAGGCCCGGTGGCAGTTCCAACGCCTTTTGGGAGCCGGTGATCATAGCATCGATCCCCCACTCGTCCATCGGCAGGGGAAACACACCGACTCCGGTAATGCCGTCGACCACCAGCAGGAGGTCATCTCTGTCGCGGGTCAGTTTCGATAAAGCTTCGATCGGATGGGCTACAGCGGTGGAGGTTTCACTGGCCTGCACCAGGATCGCCCG
>JAUVMD010000089.1 GCA_030600405.1 Nitrospirota bacterium | reverse complement strand
CCAAAAGTCCGCGCTGCAACATGTGAATACCCTGTCCACCTTCAACATTCACAGTTACATGTGGCTCGACCAAGCCACGGTCAACAGCCTCGAGCTGGTGAAATCGAGCGACGGCGAACGCAAGCATTCTCTGCTCGGCCTGCTGGACGAAACCTGCACGCCGATGGGCGCCCGGCGGCTCAAGGATTGGATTCTGAAACCGCTGGTCGACCGGACGGAAATCGAGGACCGGTTGAACGGGGTGACCGTATTTCACGACAACCTCATGGACCGCAACGATCTGCGTTCCCACCTCGGAAACATCTATGACTTGGAACGCCTGCTGGGCCGCATCTCGCTGTCCGCGTGCAGTCCCAGGGACCTGACTGCCTTAAAAAATTCGTTGGCCGTTCTACCGGAGATCAAGCAAGCCCTGCAACGCTGTGATTCCAAAGACCTGCAACGATTCATCGAATCGTGGGACAACCTGGAATCGGTGCATCAAAAGATCGATCAAATGATTGTGGACGATCCGCCGTACAACCTGAAGGACGGCCATTTGATCAAACCCGGTTGCCATGAACAACTGGACCGGTTGAAATCCATTACGCGCGATGGCAACCAGTCGATTGCCGCTTTGGAAGCGCGCGAACGCGAACGTACCGGCATCTCTCAGTTGAAAGTCGGCTTCAATAAAATTTATGGGTATTACATCGAGGTGACTAAAAAGAACCTCGACCGGGTGCCGGAGGATTACATCCGCAAGCAATCGCTGGTCAACTGCGAGCGGTTCATCTCACCGGAGCTGAAACAGCACGAAATAGAGATTACCGGCGCAGAAGAAAAAATCCAGGCGCTCGAGCAGGAACTGTTCCAACAGGTCCGGCAGGCGGTGGCGGCGGAAAGTAAACGTATTCAATCCATGGCTCTCCTGCTGAGCGAACTGGATGCGATGGCGTCTTTGGCAGAAGTGGCTCACCGCCACCAGTACACCCGCCCCGTACTGAGGGATGGAAACGAACTGCGTTTCGTCAACGGACGGCATCCACTGGTGGAACAAATCGATCCGTCCAATCCGTTCATCCCCAACGACACCCGCCTCGACTGCGACGGCAACCAGATCATGATCATCACCGGTCCCAACATGGCCGGTAAATCCACTTATCTCAGGCAGGTGGCACTGATCACATTAATGGCGCAGATCGGCAGTTACGTACCAGCGGAGGAAGCGGAATTGGGATTGGTAGACCGCATCTTCTCCCGGGTCGGGGCGCAGGATTATTTGCTGAAAGGACAATCCACCTTCATGGTAGAAATGAACGAGGCGGCCAATATCCTCAATAACGCAACCCGCAAGAGCCTGATCATTCTGGACGAAATCGGGCGGGGCACCAGCACCTTCGACGGCATCAGCATTGCCTGGTCGATGGTCGAATACCTGCACGGTCCGGAGCGCATCGGCGCCAAAACCTTGTTCGCCACCCATTACCATGAACTGACCGAATTGGAGGAGACCCTTCCGGGGGTCAAAAATTTCAACGTGCAGGTTAAGGAGTGGGACGACGAGATCATTTTTCTGAGAAAAATTGTCGCTGGCGGTGCCGACAAAAGCTACGGGATTCAAGTGGCCCGGCTGGCCGGCCTGCCGGAGAAAGTCTTAAAAAGGGCACACGAAGTATTGTTTAATTTAGAAAATAGCGAATACGATGAACTGGGAGCGCCGAAGATTGGGCATTCGGAAGACACCGTACCGCCTCCCGGTCCCCAACAGATGGGTCTGTTCGCGCCCCTTCCCCCACCCCTGATCCAGAAACTAAAGGAAATCCGGCCCGATGAATTGACCCCGCGGGAAGCCTTGGAAAAATGGTATGAAGTCCTTGAAATCTTGAAAGATGGCTGATTTGCCCGCTTTTGGGGAAGCTTTTTACTTGATCGCAACCTTTGGAGCTCCCGCAAGCTACATAAAAACAATTTTCTAAATAATTACCCGATAAAAAGATGTAAAAAACAGGCGTAATTTCACCCAACTTCAATAAAAATGGGTATTTACTACCAATGTAAAATAAACTATGATATGAATGCATAGGTCGTATGAATAGAGTCACGTGAAAGCCTCTTGTTTTTTGCGTTTAATCGGCACAAAACATTTTTTGCAAAATCCCTCATGAATAATTTCCCTAAAACCCTCCGAGTCCTCACTTTGCTTTTCGGGATATGGTGTTTTCTCATTGCCCCAGCTTGGGCCACACCGACCATATCCAAAATCAACCTCAATGCCGGGAAGGAATTGATCACTCTCGATGCCGAATTGATCGACGCGTTCAATGAGAAGATCAAGGAGGCGATCGAGGGCGGCGTTGCGATGACTTTCACTTATGAAATCGAGTTGCTCAAACAGTCCTCTGTTTTTGGAGACGACGTAGTGTCGCAAAACAAGGTGACCCATACCGTCCAGTATGACACTCTGAAAAAAATCTACCAGTTCTCCTCACAAGGGAAAAATGTCAACCGGACAGTGACCACCAAAAGCATGGAGAAGTATCAGCAATTGATGTTGACACTCAAGGATATCCCCATCGCCCACGTCTTCAAACTGGATCCGGAGGAAAAATATTACGCTCGTGTGAAAGCGGAAATGGAAGCGGATGGGCTGTGGTTTCCGTTCAATTATCTTCTGTTTTTCATCCCCTTCAGCGAGTTTGAAACTTCGTGGGCCCAGTCCACCCCTCTGACTATTAAAATGGATCCGGCTTTTGGAATGGAAGCTTCTCAAAACAAATCCAAACAGGAAATCCCTGCCACGGGGGTAGCAAATGGTATCCGATCCTTTAACCAGTAACCCCCAGTACGTCCAGCTCTCCGAAGAGCAAATCCTATTAAAGAAAAAACGCACCCGCCGCAACATTGCGTGGTTGATCGTCAGTCTGGCGGGCCTAACTGTGCTGGAAGTCTATTTTCTCAAACAGCAAAAAGCCAGCATAGCAGACAACATCAATATTATTTTTCTGTTCAACGTAATCATTATTCTGCTGGTATTGCTGATCGTGATGATCACGCGCAATCTGGTCAAGTTGTACAATGAGCGGAAAAGCAAAATCTTCGGCGCCAAATTCCAGACCAAGCTGATCCTCGCCTTTTTTATTCTGGCTCTGGTTCCCGCCACCCTGCTGTTTTTCGTCGCCAGCAAATTGTTCAGCTACAGTATCGGAAACTGGTTCAGCATCCAGGTAGAACGTTCCCTGCAGCAATCCATGGAAGTGGCACGCGAGTACTATTCGCATGTCGAACGCAAGAGCCAGTTTCATGCCCGAAAACTGGAAGAGCTGATCACTAAAAATCAACTCTACCTCCAGGATAGGCGCGATATGTTGCAACGGTTGGTGGAAACCAAGACCGAAGAGTATGAACTGGGAGGCGTCATCGTTTACGATCAGCAGGGACAAGTCGTCGTGTCTTACGCCAACAAATCAATGCCGCAGAACTATACCAACCTGGATTATGCTGACCTGATACGTGACAGCATGGAAAGCGAGGGCACTGCCGAAATGCGGTCCCACACCAAAGGCAATTACCTGGTGGTACTCCTTCCACTCAAACAAAATGTGGAAGGCAAACCGTCTATATGGGGATATATATTGACCCTGTCCAAAATCCCCAAAAGCACCATGATCAAAATTGAAGGCATCCGCAACACATTTGAGGATTACAAAAAGCAGAGCTTCCTCAAGCTTCCGGTCAGCGCCAATTACTATATTACCTTTATCTTGATAACCCTGCTAATCCTGTTCTCGGCTATATGGCTCGGTTTTTATATGGCGCGGGGTATCACCATCCCCATCCAGCAGTTGGCCGCAGGAACTCGGCGCGTGGCCGAAGGCGACCTCAACGTCAAAGTCAACCTGGACACCGGGGATGAAATCGGATTACTGGTCAATTCCTTCAATACCATGACGGATCAGCTGAAGACCAGCCGCAAAACTCTCGAAGAGGCTCATGAAAACCTTCAAGTTACCAACATCGAATTGGATCAACGTCGGTTATACACCGAAACCATCCTGGAAAATATCGGTGCCGGTGTCATCTCCATCGATAAAAAAGGACGGATCACCACCCTCAACAAAGGCGCCAAACGTCTGTTGGATGCGGAGGACAAGGAAATCATCGGACTCAATTACAAAGACGCGTTCGATCCCTCTTTCCATGAACCTATCCGTAACATGATAAAAAAAATGAACGAAGACCATAAGGAGGATTGCGAAGAGCAGGTGGAATTGACGGTGGGCGAAAACAACCTGACTCTGCTGGCCAATATCAAATTCATGCGGGACGACCGGAAAAAATACCTGGGCCTCCTGCTGGTGTTTGAAGATATCACCCAGCTCATCAAGGCCCAGAAAATTGCTGCTTGGCAGGAAGTCGCCCAGGGCATCGCCCACGAAATCAAAAATCCCCTGACACCGATTCAGCTCAACGCGCAACGTCTGAAAAAGAAATATTACGAAGATAAAAAGTCCTTCGCTAAAGTTTTTGACGAAAGCATCCGGATTATCACTCAGGAAGTGGAAGGCATGAAGGATTTGCTGAATGAATTTCTTCGCTTTTCCCGCATGCCCACTCCCCACCCCAAATTGTATTCCGTGCACACCATCATCGACGATGTGACCCGCCTGTATATCAACCATGAAAAGGGCGTGACCATCAACAAATACCTGGATCCCAACGTCAATCTACTGTATATCGACCCCGAACAGATACGGCGCGTGTTCATCAACCTGTTTGACAACGCGCTGGATGCTCTAGATGACCAAGAGGGCCTGATTGAAATTGCCACCCATTGGGATCACAAAACCAAACGGGTCAAAATTGACTTTTCAGATAACGGCATGGGTATCAACCCACCGGACCGGGACAAACTGTTTCTCCCGCATTTTACGACCAAAAAGCGGGGCACCGGTTTGGGCCTGGCCATCGTGACTCGTATTATTACTGACCACAAAGGGATCATCCAGGTGCGGTCCAATGAGCCCAAGGGAACCATTTTTACCCTAGAATTTCCAGATCCTTCGTCCACCACCCAGGTCGGGCCCTCCCGAAAGCCGGAAACCCTCGGAAGCGCCAGCTAATTCGCCCCTCCAGATTTTTTTAATCACCCTCTTAGCAATTTCGCCCAAAATCCGTATAATGAGTCCTCGGCTGGAATCGATATTTATGAATAATGAATCCCCTGGGGAAAGTTTTACCAGTTTAAACCACCATGACTCACAAACATCCTTTTATGATTGGAAGCGAATGGCGGGAAGCGACCCACACCCTCCCTGTCATCAATCCCTACAACCAGGAAGTGTTCGCAGAGGTCAATCTGGCCGGAACTGCTGAACGGGAGGGCCTGAAATACAGTATCGAAGAAATGACGAAAATCAAACTTCTGGTCATGAATCACTATCTGGATTAACACTAAACAAGCGACTGGACATCATGACCGACAACTCACGTTTTATCGACAACGAAAACGGGACTATTACCGATTCCACAACCAATTTGATGTGGAAAAAGACCGACTCGTTTCAGGATACCAAAAAGTGGAAGAACTGGTTCACCGGTCACGAGTACATGCAAATCGTGAACCTGGAAAGGTTCGGCCGGTTCGAGGACTGGCGGTTTCCTTACGAGGATGAAGCCTACAGCCTGTTCGACCTGGATAAAACCAACCAGGACAAGTACGGGGACGACATCTACCTCGATCCCATTTTCGAGCCGGGCAGTGCCGGAGTCACCTGGACGGAAGATACCAAGGATTCGTCGGGGCTCATCATTCAATTTGAAGACGGGATGAAAGTCTGGCCCTCCCAGTATGCCAACCTGAATATGGCGGTCCGGCTGGTCCGCAGTTTCTAAGCCTGGATCACTTGTTCGACAGCCAGGAAGAAGGATAGATTATACGGTAGGAAGCCTGTGCTGGACCCAAATATTCGTAGCCGGGTTGCACGACAAACCGCATCGGGGTCCATGGAGATTCCAAGGGTTTCGACTTTTGTGGATGGAGCCTCAATGCCTTCATCTCAAGAATCAGCATTCTGCCTTCGGGTAAGATATACCTGCCCTTGGCAGTTTTTTCGAGTTCGATAGCGAATGCGCCGTTGGGTTCTTTCGAACCGGTTGATTCCCCCCGCGAGATG
>JAUVMD010000128.1 GCA_030600405.1 Nitrospirota bacterium | reverse complement strand
TATACAGCGTCAACCACGCAGAACAGGCCTTGTTCAGGATCACGGGTACACCCATGGGTACTTTCAACAACGAACTGGAGAGACAGTTTGGAAAACTTTCCGGCAAGCTCAACTACTCCAACGTGAGCGAAGCTATGTCAATGGGGTTGCATGAATTTCTAGATGATATCCAATCCGATTTAAACAATCTGGGTAACGCAATTTTTGAAACCTTCTTTGAAATCAAACAGTTGACAGACTCAAATCGCTCCGGATTTCAAAATCAATGACTTATCTGTCGGGGAAGGGACCTCATTTGGGGCATTGTTGGATTGAAAACTTTTTCATATTTTGCTACTAATAACCTTATGGGAATTCAGATTGCGTTATATCATTTGACCCGATATCGATACGATAAGCCCATCCAGCTTGGGCCGCAAACGATCCGCTTACGGCCCGCTCCTCATACGCGGGCTCCAATTCAATCCTATTCTTTAAAAGTTTCGCCAAAAAAACATTTCCTCAATTGGCAACAGGATCCTTTTGGAAATTTTCTGGCGCGCGTTATTTTTCCTGAAAAGATAAAGGAGTTCCAGATTGAAGTGGATCTTGTCGCCGATATCCGCGCTTTCAATCCGTTTGATTTTTTTTTAGAGGATTATGCGCAGGCGTTTCCTTTCAAGTACGAATCCTGGTTGGCAGATGAGTTGGAGCCTTATTTGGAGGTTAAAGAAAACGGACCGTTACTCAATCAGTTTCTTAAAACCTTGCCTGAAAGGGAAAAAACGACCAATGATTTTTTGGTCAACGTCAACCGAACGCTGAACGAATATTTAAAGTATATCATTCGTTTGGAACCGGGAATCCAAACCTGCGAGGAAACTCTTCAACTGAAATCCGGATCGTGCAGAGATATGGCTTGGGTCTTATGCCAAATACTCCGCCACCGCGGTCTGGCCACCCGTTTTGCTTCGGGCTATTCGGCCCAGCTAAAACCCGATGTCAAGGCTCTTGACGGACCGCCGGGGCCGCAGGAAGACGTAACGGACCTGCACGCTTGGACGGAGGTCTATTTGCCAGGAGCGGGGTGGGTGGGACTCGATCCAACCTCCGGATTTTTTGCCGCCGAAGGACATATCCCCTTATGTTGTACCCCCAACCCAACCAGCGCGGCGCCCATTACCGGATCTATGGAAGATTGTGAGTCCAATATGGATTTTGAAATGTCCATCGTTCGCATCGAAGAAGACCGCCGCGTGACTAAGCCTTACACCGAAGCGCAGTGGACCGAAATCAATGACTTGGGGCAAAAAGTGGATGAGGATTTGGAGGCCCATGACGCGCGTCTTACGATGGGCGGGGAACCCACGTTTGTTTCGGTTGACGACCGCGAAAGCGCGGAATGGAAGATTGCGGCGTTGGGCGAGGGGAAAAAAGAACGCGGCAACGACATCCTTTTAAGGTTAAAAGAACGCTTTGCGCCAGGCGGATTGCTGTTTCACGGGCAGGGGAAGTGGTATCCGGGAGAAATATTGCCCCGTTGGTCGTTTAATTGTTACTGGCGGAAAGACGGCAAACCTATTTGGAAAGACGACTCTCTGTTTGCGGAGTCCGGCAAGGATTATGGTCACGACGTCAAAACCGCACAACGGTTTATGTCTCGTCTGGCCCTATCCTTAGGCATTCCCACTAAGGCCATTTTACCTGCAAGAGAGGACGCGGCGTATTATCTTTGGAAAGAGAGCCGCCTGCCTATCGAGGGCGATATCTACAAAACAGATTTGTTTGAAAAAACCGAAAGAAAACGCCTGCAAAAATTGCTGGATAGCCATCTCGCCGATCCGGTGGGTTATGTGTTGCCCCTGAGTTATTCCCAGAAAAAAAATCAATGGATCAGCAACTTTTGGAAGTTTCGTTCGGATCGTCTCATCTTAACCATCGGCGACTCTCCAATAGGATTGCGCCTGCCGTTGCACAGTTTGCCCTCTGTGCCGGGGGTGGAAGAAGAAACTTTTTCAAAAAGAGATCCATTTCAGCAAACCGGCGAGTTTCCAACTATGGAGTATCGCTTTGTGGATTTAACGTCGGTGGGAGCAAAAGCTTCCAAGCCAAGCTCTAAGTCCTTTGAGAATGACCCCACAGGTTTAGTCCGACACGCTATATGTGCGGAGAGCCGGGAAGGCAAGTTGCATTTGTTTTTGCCTCCTGTCTCGCATATCGAACATTTTTTGGAATTGGTTGGGCGCATTGGAAATGTCGCCAAACAACTAGACACTCCCGTTGTCCTGGAAGGATACGGTCCTCCTGCCGACCACAGGATTCAATATTTTAAGATCACGCCCGATCCCGGGGTTTTAGAAATCAATATGCAACCCGCCGGAAGTTGGAACGAGTTGGTTGACATCATCCAAACCATTTACGAAGAAGGCCGTTTGGCGCGGCTCACCCCCGAGAAATTTCAACCCGACGGGCGGCGCGTCGGCGCCGGGGGAGGACATCACCTTGTCATGGGGGCGGCAATTCCGGCAGGCAGTCCTTTTTTACGGCGTCCGGATTTGCTTAAAAGTTTAATTATCTTTTGGCAAAACCACCCGTCTTTGTCATACTTTTTTTCATCTCTGTTCATTGGGCCAACGAGTCAGGCGCCTCGTATAGACGAAGCACGGCACGAATCGCTTTATGAGCTGGGCATCGCCTTTGACCAAATTCCCGAGAAAGAAAAAGTGCCTTATTGGCTGGTCGACCGGTTGTTCCGCAACCTGCTTACCGACATAACAGGCAATACCCATCGAGCGGAGTTTTGCATCGATAAACTCTACAGCCCCGACAGCGATACGGGGCGGTTGGGCCTATTAGAAATGCGAGGGTTTGAAATGGCTCCTCACCCTCAGATGAGTCTTCTCATGACACTTTTGGTGCGGGCATGCATAGCTTGTTTTTGGAAAACCCCTTACCGTCAAAAACTGATCCGTTGGGGAACCCGTTTGCACGACCAGTTCATGCTTCCTCAACGACTTTGGGAGGATTTATCCGACGTGATCCAGTTGTTGCGTTCAAACGGATATCCTTTTCAGTTGGACTGGTTCCGGCCATTTTTAGAATTCAGATTCCCAAAATACGGATCGACCCAAATAGGTCCTATCAAATTAGAATTAAGAATGGCGCTCGAGGCGTGGAATGTCATGGGAGAAGAGCTCTACCAGGGAGCAGTGAGCCGGAGCGTGGATGCCGCACTGGAGCGCCTGCAGGTAAAAACAGAAGGGTTTATTGATTCCCGTTATGTCGTTACCTGCAACGGTCGCCGGCTTCCTTTGAAACCAACTTCCGAAAGTGGGACGTTTATTGCCGGCGTCAGATTTAAAGCATGGTCTCCCCCGTCCGGCCTGCACCCAACGCTTCCCGTAAACTCGCCGCTTGTTTTTGACGTTATCGATATCCTCCATAACCGTTCCATTGGAGGCTGTACCTATCATGTCGAACACCAAGGCGGACGCAATGAGGAAGACCTTCCCGCAAGCGCGGAGGAGGCCGAAGGACGATGCCTTTCCCGGTTCCAAGCCATGGGGCATTCGCCTAATAAATGTAAGATCCCTCCCACCGAGATTAACCCGGAATTCCCTCACACGTTAGACCTTAGAAAAAAGATCGCGTAAGTTTAGAAGGCAGAAATGTATTTAGGAAGTCCAGAAGAGGCAAAGCCGATTGCTAAGAAAGTTTATGAATTAAATCCTAATGATTCAAAAGCTTAGTTTTTAAGAAAATTCCTGGGATTTGAGTTCCCAAAAATTTATATACAAAAAAATATTTTAATTGTTATATGAATAAAAAGAAATAGTATAATGTTTTTATGAATTTTCAATTATTAACATAATAACAAAATATCGAAACGCGAAATGTTCGGAGAAATTCTAGCACTTAATTTTGATTGTATGGGTTCCCCTTCCATTTCATTCCCGGTTGGAGAAAACTCCAAGGCTCTAAAAACTCCGGGTTGGGGGTTTGGCTGGTATCCCAACGATGACCACGGGGCCTCCATAGTGAAGGATGCTATGGCCAAGGATACCCAGACCTTGCTGGACACACTTAAGGACGGGACCAGTTTTCGTTCCACCATTTTTATGAGCAAGGTAAAAGGGGCCAGCAAACAATATACCCAGCACGACACCCAACCCTTCCAGCGTAGTTTTGGCGGCTACGACTGGCTTTTTCTGCACAACGGTCAGTTGGATCCGACCGCACTGATGGAACTTCATACAGATCCGTCCGATATTCTGGAACCTGTGGGGAGAACCGATTCCGAACTGGCGTTCTGCTTCTTGCTGGGTAAACTCCTGGAATCGTCCGCGAAAGCCTTGACCGACATTGAGGGTAGCGAACTTTTAGCGTGGATGGAGAAGCTGGACGAGTTGGGAAGCGCCGACTTTGTTATTAGCGATGGCAGAAGTATGGCTGTTTACCACGGGAAAAATTCGGAAAGCAACCTTTACTTTCATAGAGTGTTGCCTTCCGAAAAACCGCCCGTTTTCGAGTCTGATCTGGTTTCCCTGGATCTGGAAGACCCGCGTGATTCACTGCGCACCGTTTGCCTGATTACGTCCTTCCAGTTCGATGATACCTCCTTTCAACCCATGGAGCCAGGACGTCTGATCATCGTTCGTAGGGGAGCGGTTTACTGGGACAGCCTGTCCGCTGAAGGGAAAACCAAAGCTCCGCCCATCGAAGCCGAAAATTCCTTGGCGGAAAAAGAAGAAATCGCCAAAGAAACGGAACTGTTTGTTTCCCAGCGGGCAGAGCAATCCCAAACAAGTGGACAAGCCGTTACCATGGAGGAGGATGCTGTCACCGAAAGCTTTTCGAATATCATCAATATTAAGTCTCTCACCCATGATCTGGAGGGGATTCCATTAAGTTACCGGTTCTACGATATTTTCCACCTTACGGAATATAACTATTCTGTTCCGGTCGAGCACAGTACTCATACCTTTCGTCTGCAACCGGTGGAAGGCTCGATTCAGGAGGTGGTGCAAGCCACACTGGAGCTTTCGGTCGACGGCGAAATGTTGCCATTTGAAGATGTGTTTGCGAACCATTCGATTCATTACGACATCACTAAAACCTACTCGAAGCTTTTGATCAAAATGAAAAGTCGAGTCAAAGTCTACGCCGTTCCCCCGGACGACCATAGTCCGGTCATGCGGCGC
>JAUVMD010000212.1 GCA_030600405.1 Nitrospirota bacterium | reverse complement strand
TGATTTTTTCACCGGCGTTCCCTGCTCGCTGTTGTCCGGCCTGATCGCTGAACTTGAAGCCATGCCGGAAATCGGGTACATCCCTTCCGTGCGTGAGGACGCGGGAGTGGGGCTGTGCGCGGGGGCCTACATGGGCGGCAAGCAACCGGTTTTGCTGATGCAGAATTCGGGGTTCGGTTACAGCCTCAACGCCTTCACCTCCCTCAATCTCATCTATAAGATTCCGGTACTGGTCATCATGAGCTGGCGGGGATGCGGCGGCAAAGACGCGCCGGAGCATATCATCATGGGCGATATCAACGAACAGTTGCTCGAGACGTCAGGTATGGAGTACGCAGTGCTGGATGAGGATAATTCGGATCAGGTATTGACCACCGCTCTCAAAAAAATAAAGGGCGAGAGGTTGCCCTACACGCTGTTGGTCAAGAAAGGATTGTTCGATGAAAGGCATTGAAGCGTTTCATAAGTTGGCGCCGCTATTGAAGAACGAACCGACGGTGCTGGCGAATGGCTACATCAGCCGCGAGTTCTTCAACGTGACCGACCGCAAGGAAAATTTTTACATGATCGGGTCGATGGGCCTCGCGTCATCCATCGGGCTCGGCGTGGCGCTGGCGCAACCGGAGCGGAAAACGCTGATTCTGGACGGCGATGGCAATGTGCTGATGGCGATGGGCACCTTGGCGATGATCGCCACCTGCGCACCGAAAAACCTGATCCATCTCGTGATCGATAACGAAGTGTACGAATCGACCGGAAGTCAGCGCACCCTGTCGCATGAAATCCGTTTGGAGGAGGTGGCCAAAAGCGTTGGATACAAGCAGGCGATGCGGGTGACCCGCCCGGAGGAGATCCAGCCTGCCTATGAAAAGTTGTATCAGGCTGAGGGGCCGGTCTTCCTGCTCATCAAGGTAGAGCCTGCGTTCGATTCCTCCCAGGGCCGGGTGACGCATACTCCCGAGGAAATACGCGACCGGTTCATGGAGTCGATCGCTGGATAGAACTTTGTCCACCACAAGGGTTCTTATTATATGAAAGACTTTTCCAAAATACTGCGCTACGCCAAGCCCTATAGAAAAGGCATCGTGTTCGCATTTCTGTGCCTGATTATGACCTCGTTGATCACGCTGTATCTGCCTCTCCTTGTGCGCAACATGATCAACATCGTGGTGGTGGAGAAGAATGCGGCGGCGCTGAACAGCCTGACTTTTGACATCATTGCGGTGATCGCGTTGCAGATGGTGTTCGGCATTACCCAGAATTATATTCTGGGATTTGTCGGCAACCGCATGACCGCCGATTTCCGGATGGATTTGTTCAATCACATCCAAAGTTTGTCCCTGCGGTTTTTCCAGGAGCGGCGGGTGGGGGAAATCATTTCCCGGATGAGTAACGACATCTCGGTGATTCAAAAAGCGTTGGTGTCCATTCCCGTGGCGGTGTTGCGTCAAACCATTACCCTGGTTGGCGGGCTGGCCATCGTTTTTTATCTGAACTGGAAACTGTCGGGCTTGATTCTGATCGTACTGCCGCCGTTGATGCTATTCGCCCGCATTTTCGGCAAACGCCTGCGTGATCTGGCGGGACAGGTGCAGGACCAGTTGGCCCGCACCATGGTCGTGTTGGAGGAAGTGATCTCATCCATCAAGGTGGTCAAATCCTACAATCGGGAAGAATACGAAAAGAAACGGTTTGAAGAAGGTATCGAAAGGGCATTCGATGCCGAAGTGAAAAAAGTAAAAGTGTCCGCCTTCTTCGGTCCGTTTGTTTTATTCCTGACGTTTCTGGTTTCCGCGTTGTTGATATGGTACGGCGGACGGCAGGTCATGACCGGGACCACCACGCCGGGAGAGCTCGCGGCATTTTTTCTGTATGCGATTATCATCGCAGGGCCGATCGGAACCTTTGTGCGCCTGTACACTCAAATCCAGGAAGCGCTGGGAGCCATCCGCCGCGTCTACGAAATACTGGAAACCCGGCCTTTGATCGAGGACCCGGAAAACCCGGTGGCATTTGACAAAATTCAAGGCGAAATCAAATTCGACCATGTCTGTTTTGGATACAATAAAAATACCCCTGTATTGAAAGACGTGTCCCTGCAAGTGCGTCCGGGAGAGCAAGTGGCACTGGTGGGTCCCAGCGGCGCGGGCAAGTCCACTGTGATTCAACTGGTGCACCGGTTTTTCGATGTGGATGCGGGGGCCATTCGTGTCGATGGGCATGATATTCGCGACACCGAGCTCAAAACGTTTTTGAATCATGTGGCACTGGTGCCGCAGGAAACGTTGTTATTCGGCGGGACCATCCGCGAAAACATTTTGTACGGCAAACTCGACGCGACCGATGAGGAGCTGGACCAGGCGGCCCGTTTCGCCAATGCCTATGATTTTATCAAGAGCCTGGGTCATGGCTACGATACCGTGGTGGGCGAGAAGGGTGTCAAGCTGTCCGGTGGCGAGCGGCAGAGGATTGCCATTGCCCGCGCACTGTTGAAAAATCCTAAAATTCTGATCCTGGACGAGGCGACCTCGTCCCTCGACAACCAATCGGAAATGCTGATTCAGGACGCGTTAGAAAACCTGATGCAGGGCCGCACCACGCTCATCATCGCGCACCGGTTGAGCACGGTTCATAATGCCGACCGGATCATCGTCCTCGACCAGGGACGGGTGGTGGAAACGGGAAACCACAAGGAATTGATGGCCAACGAAGGTTTATACTATAAGCTCTATACCTTGCGTGCGTTCGAAGATCCCGTCCCGGTGGGAAACGAAGGATAGACCTGCTTTCATCTGATATTGACTCCTGTACACCACCAGCCGTTGAGGCGTTATGGAAAAGTTAAAGTTTCTCTTCGGCATTCACAACCACCAGCCCCTGGGCAACTTCGACCATGTGTTCGAAGAAATCTACCGCCAGTGTTACCTGCCGTACTTTGAAGTCCTGAAACAATTCCCCCAATTGAAAACCACCGCCCATTTCAGCGGATGCCTTTTGGAATGGCTAAAGGCGCATCATCCCGAATACCTGGAAACGATTGGCGGGCTGGTGCAGGGTGGTCAGCTGGAGTTGTTGAGCGGCGGATTTTACGAACCCATTCTGTCCAGCCTGCCGGAAGAGGATGCCATCGGGCAGATTCGCATGATGAACGCGTTTCTCGAATCGGAATTCGGTTGCCGGCCTCAGGGACTCTGGTTGACGGAGCGTATCTGGTCGCCCCATCTGCCGAAAATCATTGCGCAGGCGGGTATCCGTTACACCATTGTCGACGACACACATTTTTATTATGCCGGACTGGAGGAGCGACAGATGCACGGGTATTGTCTCACCGAAAGCGAGGGGTATCCATTAGGCGTGTTTCCCATCAGCAGGACCCTGCGCTATTCCATTCCGTTTGATCTGCCCGAGGTGACCCTCGAGCATTTGCGCCGGTATCGGGAAGAGTGGGGTTTTGACGCGGTAACCTACGCTGATGACGGCGAAAAATTCGGTGGTTGGCCGGAGACGCATCAATGGGTCTATAAGGAAAAGTATCTTCAAAATTTTTTTGCTGCGCTGGAGGAGCAATCGGATTGGCTGGAAACGGTGACTTTCAGTGAATACCTGAATGGGCATCCGCCTGCGGGCCGGGTGTATCTGCCCATGGCTTCGTATGAGGAGATGATGGAGTGGTCCCTGCCTTACGAAGCGGGCCTGAGATTCCGGGACCTCAAGGAAGAGTTGAAGGCCGCAGAAGTCGATCAGGCGCGTGTCCGTGTATTTTTACGGGGAGGGCAGTGGGATAACTTTTTAACCAAGTATGAAGAGAGCAACCACCTGCACAAGCGCATGCTGTATGCGGGAAGAAAGGTGAAGCGGTTGCCCCCCGGACACCAGGAGAAGAGCGGCGCTCTGCGTGCCCTGTACCGAAGCCAGTGCAATTGCGCCTACTGGCACGGCCTGTTCGGCGGGTTGTATCTGAATTACCTCAGGCATGCGTTGTATGTTCAGCTCATAGCGGCGGAAAACAGCGCCGATGATTTACTGTTAGGCACGGACCGGGG
>JAUVMD010000035.1 GCA_030600405.1 Nitrospirota bacterium | reverse complement strand
CCGATTAAAGCGTTTTTCGGAAATCCTCGGTGACAAACTGTTCTAAACCATCATGAGCCGTATTTTAGTTGTCGATAATGAAAAGAGCATGCGGGAAATGCTTTCCATCGCCTTGGAAAAGGAAGGTTATGAGGTGGAGACCGCCCGCAACGGCGAAGTTGCGGTCGAAATGGTGGAGAACAGTACCTTTGATGTGGTGATCACCGATATCAACATGCCCCGATCCAACGGCATTGATGTTCTGGATGCCGTCAACCGTGTTCGTCCGGGAACGCCTGTTATTATGATGACGGGTTATGCCTCCCCCGAAACCGCCGTTGAAACCATGAAGAAGGGCGCGTACGATTATATTACCAAGCCTTTCAACATGGACGACTTCAAGCTTGTTATCCGTAACGCCTCTGAAAAGAAACAACTGACCGAAGAAAATACCTATCTTAAATCAGCTCTCAAAAATAAATACCAGTTTGGCAATATCATCGGCAAAAACGAGGGCATGAAGAAGGTATTTGACTATATCGAGAAGGTTAGCAACAGCAACGCGACAGTTTTGATTGGTGGTGAAAGCGGTACCGGAAAAGAACTGGTTGCCAAAGCGCTTCATTATAATAGTTCCCGGAAAAACTATCCGTTTATTTCCATCAATTGCGGTGCCATGCCGGAAAACTTGTTGGAAAGCGAGCTGTTCGGACATGAGAAAGGCGCCTTCACGAGCGCGGATTCCAACAAGATAGGGCTGATGGAAGCGGCTCACAAGGGAACGTTTTTTCTGGATGAAGTATACGATGCTCCGCTTTCGATCCAGGTCAAACTATTGCGGGTTTTGCAGGAGCGTGAGATGACCCGGGTGGGGGGTACCCAGCCAATCAAAGTCGATTTGCGTATCCTTGCGGCAACCA
Organism: Nitrospirota bacterium; assembly: GCA_030600405.1. Taxonomy (GTDB): domain Bacteria; phylum Nitrospinota; class Nitrospinia; order Nitrospinales; family Nitrospinaceae; genus SZUA-226. Next base: position 8,062 of record JAUVMD010000035.1, on the reverse strand, counting down.
ACCGGGATTTGGCCGAAGGTGTCAAGCAAAAGGTGTTCCGCGAAGATCTGTATTACCGGTTAAAAGTTATTACCATTGAATTGCCTCCTCTTCGCAAGCGAAAAGAGGATATTCCTTTGTTGGTCCAGCACTTTCTCAATAAGTACAACGAGCAACATGACAGGGATCATAAGATTCAGGGGATTGGGCCGGAAGCGCTGAAATGCCTGGAAAACTATGCGTGGCCTGGAAATATACGCGAATTGGAAAATACCATTGAGCGGGCGGTGGTCCTGGAAACAGGGGATTTGATCGGGATATCCAGCCTTCCGGAAGAGATATTCAAGGCACCTTCTCCTGTGGACAACTTGGTTCCCTCTATTGAAGGAGACCCTCCTGTTGATTTGGAGAAGACCCTGGACGGCATCGAGAAGAGCATGCTTCTGGGAGCTCTGAGTAAAACAGATGGAATGATTAACAAGGCCGCCAAACTGCTGAATCTGAGTTTTCGTTCGATGCGGTATCGGGTCAAAAAGCATAACATCAACGCCAAATCCGATGGCAATGAATGAGCCGGTAATCCACGACCGCTGACCATGCGATACTCCCTCCAAATGAGAAGTTTCTATTTGACAATATTTTGCTGGTTGTTCGTTACGGTAACGTCCGTCTCGGCCCAGGATTTTGAATCCCGTCAAGGTGCAGACACTCTGTTTGCCAAGGCCGAAACCTTATATCACGAAAACAAATTGTTAGAGTCCCGTGCCTCCTATGAAGATTTTCTACGGGCGTTTTCAACAGACTCCCGCGCTCCCAAGGCTGTCATGCGATTGGGCGAGATTGATTACAAAAACAAATCCTACCTTTCAGCTCTGAGGCACTACCAATATTTTCTAGGCACATTCCCTCATTCCACTCTGGTTTACAGTGTCAAACTGGATATGGGCAGGTGCTATTTTGAAATAGAGCGGTACGAGGAAGCCGAAAAACTATTGCGGGAAACAGTTCAACTCAATCCCGACCCGACTCAAAAATGGAAGGCTTTTGTTTACTTGGGTTACATTGATGACAAACGCTTGGAGCTCGAAGAGGCCTTTAAGAAATTCAAACAAATTATGGATAGAAGTCCCTATCCAGAAATCAAGCAGGAAGCCGCCAGTTACATCAAGAATGTGGTCGATCAAAAAATAAATAAAAAGCAATTAGTATCTCTTGCCAATTCGCTGGGTCCTGAATTTCCGGCGGATTTGATTTTGCAAAAGTTGATTTCAATTTACCGAATCGAACGCGATTTGGGAAATTATCAAATCAGCTTGGAGGATTTGATTTTCCGATTCCCAAACCATGAATCAAGAGAGCATTATGAGAAGTTACTGATCCGGCTGAAAACCGATCCAAGTCGGGTTATACGGATTGGTGTGGTGCTGCCCTTGTCCGGGAAGAGAGCGATTGTGGGGCAGCGGGTTTTGCAGGGCATTCAGCTGGCGATCAACGACTTGTCTGCCAGGGATAAAAGCCGGCTACAACTGGTGGTGAAGGATTCTGGATTAGGCCGGGAGGTTGTTCAGGTGGTGGAAGAACTGGCTCAGGATCCCAATGTCATCGGAATCATCGGGCCTGTATTAACCGAGGATGTGGAGAGCGTGATTCCTATCATTGAAAAGTACCAGTTGCCTATTTTTACCCCCACAGCTTCGACCCCTGGTCTGGCTGACAAGAGTCCCTACATTTTCAGGAACGCGCTCACTAAAGAACTGCAGGCCCGTTACCTGGCTCGGCATGCTGTCAATGAATTGAATTTGTACCGGTTTGTGGTGATGTACCCCACTGCCGCTTATGGCGAAACCATGCGGAAGGTGTTTGAGGATGAAGTCCGTTCGTTCGGCGGGCGTATTGTCGAATCCATTTCCTATGAGCGGACGCAGACAGATTTTAAAAAACAGATTTTACAAATTGGTGGAATGGCCGATGATCGGTTAAAGGCCAAGATCCAGAGGCATATCAAACGGGGCACCCAACCCTCACCTTTGAATGATTGGGGTGTCAAGTCCAGACCGCTGGTCGAAGGAGGGCTTTATGCAGACGATAAAGTGGAGGCGCTGAAAGTTGCTCTGGAATTGAATTACGATGCCATCTTTATCCCCGGATATTATGACAAAGTGAGGTTGATCGTTCCTCAACTGGCTTTTTACAATATTGAAAATATCCTGCTGATGGGAGGTAATGGTTGGCATTCCCGTGAGTTGGTCGATGCCGCCCGGAATTATTTAAAAACGGTTTTATTTGTGGATGGGTTTTATGTTAATTCTCAAAACGAAAGAACGGTGAAGTTTGTAGATATGTTCCTTTCCACCTTTGGACAGAATCCCACCATTCATTCGGCCCAATCTTACGATGCCGCCAATATTTTTGTGAAAATCATCAAAGAAAGAGCGTTCAACCGTCTTGATGTGTTGGAAAAATTACGTTCACTTAAAGATTTTCCCGGCGTATCCGGGGACACCTCCATTTTACCCTCAGGTGATTCCTTCAAATCCTTGGTCAAGCTGACTGTGAAGGAAGGGGATATTGCCGAACAGATTCCTGAAAACCTGGCTCTCCAGTCTGTGCCTGAAGACGAATTCCCCTAAAATGTATTATCCTCCAGGGGATTGATCCCTGATATATTTTTGTCTGGCAGATTATCGTTCAAAAACACTTCAAACCGTCCATCCGGATCGTCGAAAGTGGTTTCCTGCCCTGTTTCCTGATTTATTTTGATATAGGTCACATCGTTGGGAATAGGAAAGCTTTTAACAGGTACGTCCTTTAAGGCTTCCTGCTTGTACTTTAGCCAGATGGGTATAGCAGTCCGGGTCCCAGTTTCGTTTACTCCCAATGATTCATCCTGATCTTTTCCGACCCAAACGCCGGTGACCAGTTCTGGAGAAAACCCGATGAACCATGCATCGTTATAATCATTGGTGGTGCCGGTTTTTCCTGCAATGGGACGGTTCAAGGTTTCTCGTATGACATGAGCAGTTCCGTGCTGGACCACACTCTCCATCAAGTTAGTAACCATATACGCCATCCCAGAGGAAAGGATGGGTTCTCCCACAGGCTCGTAAGTGTATAGAACCTCGTCGTTCCGGTCCTTGATGTAACGGATGGGAACGGGAGGTAATCGCATGCCCTGGTTGGCGAAGATGGAGTAAGCGGAAACCAGTTCGTACAAAGTGACACCGGAAGATCCCAACGCAATGGATAGGTTGTTCGACAGGTCGGTAGTGATCCCCAATCGGCGGGCCATTTGAATGGCTTTGGGAACGCCGGTGTTTTGGAGAAGTTTGATGGTGACCACATTACGGGAATGGGTCAGCGCTGTCCGAACCGAGGTGGGGCCGTAAAACTTCTTTTCAAAATTAACCGGTTTCCACTTGCCGAAAGTATCTTCCTTTTCATTGAAGATGACCGGTGAATCGATAATGATACTCGCGGGAGTGTAGCCGTCCTGAAGCGCAGTTGCGAAAATAATAGGCTTGAAAGCTGAGCCCGGTTGGCGCACCGCCTGGGTAGCTCGGTTGAATTGGCTTTTGCTGAAATCATAACCACCGACCATGGACTTGATATAACCGGTGGAAGGTTCCAGGCTGATCAAGCCCGCTTGCACCTCAGGCTCCTGTTCTAGCCCCAAATTAAGAATGCCTTCTTTCCCTTTTTCTTCTTCTTCCGGCGGAGCTAAAATCTTGACCTCGATAATATCTCCCTTGGACAAGGCTTCCTTGGGATCTGTGATCTGGTGGTATTTCCCGTCCAGTTCGAAATTCGGTTCCCGGGCCCAGTTCATATTTTCGATCCGGATGACCCCCTGGTTGCCTCCAAGATAAACCGCGACCTCTTCGTCTTTGATCTGGGTGACGATGCCCTTGACCAGTTCGCCTTCTTTAAAAAATTGCATGACCGGCTGGGGTGTGTCGGCTTCTGTTGCGGCAGAGGCGTTGGTTGAAATTTCATTGGAAACGGGACTGTCTGCCTGGTTGGATTCGGCCACGCTCTGGCTGGGTCCGGTGGGACGCTGGTTGAGTTCCATCAGTAGGTTATCCAGAACCTGGAGATCTTGCTTAGGGTCAATATTACCCAGGGGGCCGCGGTAACCGTACCGTTTGTCCGCCAGCCGCAGTCCGTCCTTCACCGCCTGTTCCGCCACCAGCTGATTTTCCAGATTCAGGGTGGTGTAAATTTTCATCCCGTCTTGGTACAGTTGTTTGCTTCCGTAATTTACCTGAATAAACTGGCGGATATGTTCAACAAAATAGGGAGCCTTGTTGAGCATACCCTTGACTTCTCCCAATTCGAGAGGCTCCATCAGGGCCGCCTCCATCTCTTCCTCCGTAATGAATCCGTGGTATTCCATGCGGCGAAGGGCATGGTCCCTTCGTTTCAGCGCTTTGTCGAGATTGTTGTAAGGCGAATAATGGGTGGGGGCCTTGGGCAAAGAAGAGATCATGGCGCATTCGCTGATCGTTAAATCCTTCAACTCTTTTCCGAAATAAGTGCGTGCCGCCGCCGCGACTCCGTAACTGCCGTGCCCGTAATAAATCTGGTTGAGGTACATTTCCAGTATTTCATCTTTACTAAAAATCAATTCCATTCGAATTGCCAGAATGGCTTCCCGGATTTTCCGCTCGAATTTTTTCTGGGGAGATAAAAAGAGGGTTTTGGTCAATTGCTGAGTGATGGTACTGGCGCCTTCCACCACGTGGCCCGCCCGGTAGTTGGCGACGGAGGCCCGGATAATAGCCTTGGGGTCGATCCCCAAGTGATAATAAAAACCGGAATCCTCTACCGCCAGGGTCGCTTGTTTCAAGCGCAGAGGCATCTGATCGAACCCAACCATGATTCGTTTTTCAATAAAAAATTCTGCGATCAATTCGTCCGTGTCGGAGTACACCTTGGAGATGATGTTGGGTTGATATTCCTTGAGCGCCCGGACATCCGGAAGGCCGTCGGAGTATTTGAAATAAAGGATGCCAGCTCCTGTAAAACCGACCACGAGGCAAACCAGAAACCCCCACAGTGTGACTTCCAATGAAACTCTCTGCCAGGTTCTGGGTTTGTGGGTCCGGTTGGGGTCCGGGTTCACTATTTGATTTTTTAAGATATTTTTCATGGTTGGATCAGAGTTTCATGTATGGAGTTAAAAAGAGTACTTAAAGTCGGCCTTCCTCCAGATCGATCAAATCCACCCAAGTGGTTATGTCCGTTTTGGATGGATTGAGACCATCACGGATTTCATGAAAGGTTTTCCATTTTTCCGGGCTATCGGGTTGGCTTTTCAGGATTTTATTGTTAACTGCATCTTTATCTCCCAGAGAACAGTTTTGACATTGTGATATGACCCAGGCCGACAGAGCCTCTTCTGTATCGTTGCAGGCTTTTTTCTGGAATGTATCCGGACCCACTCCCAAAAATTCCAGCATGATATTGTCCAATGGGCAAGGATAGATATATTCCCCCAAAGTGTTTTGCTGGGCGGCGCGTGCCTTGTCAATCATTCTCGGAAGATGGGCTAGATCTGCAATTTTTTCTCTGGGGCTCCTGGGGGATTCCTGGGTCAGGTTCATTGTTCTACTTCGCTCAATGGGTTTGTTGGGTCACGGGTTTTCAATCCAGCCGCACCCGGCTGAGATTTTTGAAAAATTTTGATTTCTTGAGGGCAGCGATGCCTTCTTCGCCCAAGTTGTTACGAAACAGATCCAGAGTATTCAATTGAGAAAAATGTTCGGAAGCCGCCAAGTGTTGGGCGCCCTCTCCACCAATTTTGTTGAACTTGAGGATCAACTGCTCCATTCGGTTCAAGTAAGGAGAATTGGCAATCGCCTGGGCTCCCTGCCCGGTAATCTCGTTCGATTTTAGATTCAGAATTTTCACATTACTGAGGTGAGGGCTTGCCATCAGGGCTGCAACTCCCGCGTCGCTAATCCCATTGTCACCCAATTCCAGACGGGTGACTTGTGCCAGAACTTCCATTTGAGCCAAAGCTTTGACTCCGTCATCGCCGATTTTGGAATTTTCAAGTTCCAGGGTATCGCCGTTCACCAGATTTTGTTTGACCTGTTCTTCGATGGGCATGAATTGAGGGATTCCGTGTCGATGGGCTGTTAAGCTACGTCCTCCAGTCTATTGAATTTCCCGTGCCCGTTCAAGTCCTTAACTCCATAATTTTATTGATACAATTTGTATGATAAGCAGAAAGGGATGGCTTTCCATTGGAATTTCGCACCATAAAATGAAGTCAGCGATTTGTATTGGGGTTAAGGGCATTTTTTTAGGGTGTCCTGGGCCTCTCTCCGGGATCAAGAAAACTGTTTTTTGAGCCCGGAAAATGATAAACTCAACCGTGAAAATTACCCCTCTTAACTATTTTGGGAGAAATACCCTATGAAAAAGGTCATGCTTGTTTTGGCGGCTTTATGTTTTCTCAGTCTTCCGCTTACGTCATTTGCTGGGGAAGGTCCCATGTCGTTGCCGGCCGGTTCCAACGCTGGCGCGGTGAAACACAATATGGAAGGGATCGATCACTGGGGCCAGGGACATTATGACGTGGCTTTGAAGCATTTCCAGGCGGCGTCCAAGGCGGATTCTTCCATTGCTCAAACGCATTTCAACGAGGCCATTTGTCTGGACAAACTGGGACGTCATGGCGAAGCCACCATGCATTTTAAAGCCGCCAAAAAGCACGCTGGCGGCAACAAGATGATTCTGAGTTCGCCGATCTTGAACGGCCACCTCGGACATTAACAGATTTTTCAGCATTACCCACTGCGGGAAGCCGAGCATAATCGGCTTCCCGTTGTTAATTTGAGTGTATTAAACTTCTGGATGTTTATCCTATAACCAATTGATTTTATTTGTATAAATTTGTTTTCAGGATGGCCGGTTGAGTTTTTCCGGTTGTGTTATAATAATTCTCATTCCTGAAAGATAGGGTTTTAACACCAAACGGAGACAGACGTTATGATGGGTATCGGCTTTCCAGAATTAATGGTCATACTGATCATTATCATGATTATATTCGGCGCCGGCAAACTTCCGGAAATCGGGAATGCCTTTGGCCGCAGTATCAAAAATTTTAAAACTTCCATGAAGGAAGCCGAAGAGGAATCAGGAGATCAGGTGGCGCAGGCGGAAGGCGGAGATCCCGCCCCCGGTGAGCTTCCTAATCCTGAAGACGCTTCTACCACCACTGAAGAGGAAGTCACCGCCCAGTTGGGAGGATCCCATCCGAAGGCCGCACCTTCCAGTCAGTCAACCGCTCAGCCAACTTCCAAGCCGGCTACCGGTACTTCCAAACCCGCGCCGCAACAACCAGCCACGCAGGCCAAGACCGCTCAAGGCAAACCCAAACCTAAGGGAGAGCGTGTGAAGAGCGAGGAAGAAAAAATGATCGAAGACGCTATCAAGGAATTAAAGGAAAAACGCATTGGTACCATCCGGACACCGCACGATGGCCTGGTTCAGCAGAACGACGTGTTCACCGAATCGGTAAAACGCAACCCGTGGGGTAGCAAGCGGGACCGCGGCGTGCGGCGCGATGTCATCTGATTAAAAGGCTTCCCTCCCTCAAATTTTTTCATGAGTCCTCCGGCTCCAGTTGCACCTTGGAAGACTTGAAAGCCGTTCCCCAACCCAATAACAACCCCAAAGCAATCCAGACCAGTTCGCGGATCCGCCGCACAAAGGACACCGCCAAGCCCAATGGACCGGCCATCCCCATCGAAGTAAAAATGAGGATCAATCCACCCTCCTGAGCCCCCAGGCTGAGCGGAATGAAAAAGCTCCCGGCCCGGACCAACTGCAACAGGGCTTCGATAATCCACAATTCCTTGAAACCCACAGGTATCCCCAGGAAAAGTAGCGTCAGATAAAGCTCCCCAACGCCTGCCACCCATCCGAGAAAACCGAAAGCTATCGATTTCAGAAACAATCCGCGATGCTGGCGGTAGTAGCCAGACATCATGCCGCATAGGGCGACCAGATGCTCCAGCGAAGGGCGTGGAGTCTGGGTGGGAAACAGTCGGTTGAAACCGTGGATAATCCGGCT
>JAUVMD010000311.1 GCA_030600405.1 Nitrospirota bacterium | reverse complement strand
TGCGGTCGGCAAGAAAGGCGGCGGTGTTGAAAAAAACGAGCCGTTTGATTTTATCGGGATACCGCACGGCAAATCCCATTCCGATGGCTCCGCCCCAATCGTGCACCACCAGGGTTATGTTATCGAGGTTCAGATGATCGACCAATCCTGCCAGGTTATCGATGTGTTGCGAGAGCGTGTAGTTGTACTCCTGCGGCTTGTCGGACAATCCGCAACCCATATGATCCGGCACCACACATCTAAACTGGCTTCGCAGTCCCTTGACGAGGTTGCGGTAATAAAACGACCAGGTGGGATTGCCGTGGAGCATAAGGAGAGGATCGCCCTGCCCTTCATCAAGGTAATGCAGGCGGTGGGAGCCCAGCTCGACAAACCGGGATTCGAAGGGATATAAATCGCGAAACGGTTCTATTGAGAATCCGCTCACCATTCCACGCCCATCATCAGGCAGTTGAGCCCACTGCCGATTCCCAGCAAGGCCACCGTATCGCCCTTGTGAATGACCCCTTTTTCTTCACCGATGGCTAGGGTGACGGGCAAAGCGGCTGACCCGGTGTTCCCGAGATATTCCAGGGTGGAGAAATCCTTCTTTAAATCCAGTTCCAGGGTTTCGTATAGTAGTCTGCGGTGAATATGTCCGACCTGATGACAAATTACCTTATCCACGTCCTGGTTCTTCCAGCCGAACGCAGACTTAGTGATTTGCCAGGTGTCCTTCGCCAGTTGACATCCTTCTTTCATCAAAGTTTCCGAGTCGGTTTCCATGAGCGGGGAGGAGTCGCCGCCCATTCCCATATCCTCATTGCCCTGACACAAATCGTTGAAGCGCGTTTCCGCCCGCCCCACAGCGCCGACCAGCCGATGTCCCTTGCGGGATAGGTCCTTGTGCACCAGTAAAACCGCCACCGCCGCGGAACCGATGGTCATCGAAGCAAAAGCCGATTTAATTTTTGCGCGGGTAGGATTGGGATCGGCCAACAACGTTTCGATAGTGGTATCGACGAGCGGCCCGCCGTTTTCTCCGGACACGATCAGGCCGGCCTGAATTTGTCTCATTTCTATCATGTTTGCCACATGCACTATGCCGTTGAGTACCCCCAGGCAGGCATTGGAAATGTCAAACACGTGAGAGTCGTTGGCCAATTTTAAATTGTGATGAATGACCGAAGCGGTGGCAGGTTCCAGGAAATCGCGGCAGACGGAACCGGAGATCAGGCAACCGACATGCTTGCGGTCCACATCCGTTTTGGACAAAGCCTGTTCTCCCGCAAGAGAACTGACTTGGCTGGGGAACACACCTTTATCAAAAAACCGGCGCTCATGGATGCCGCTCATCATTTCCAGCCGCCCGAACGGAAGTTTTAACTTCTCGTAGAGAGGCGAAAGCCGTCGTTCCAGATCATCCGAAGTCACGACATTTTCGGGCAAATGATAACCCAGCGATTCAATGTAGACGTTTTCAAAGCGCATACGCTAGCGTAAGAAGGGTTCGCTGATCTTAACCCATGACTTGCATCTCATAATACTTCTGATATTGAGCGCAATCGGCCATCAGTTCGTCGTGGGTGCCGGAACCGATAATTTCACCCTGTTCCATGACAATGATCCGATCGGCACTCTTAATAGTGGACAACCGGTGGGCAATGACGAACGTTGTGCGATGTTCCATCAGGCGATGCAGTGCATCTTGAACCAGTTTTTCAGATTCCGAATCCAGGGCAGAGGTGGCCTCGTCGAGCACCAGAATCGGCGCATTTCTCAAAATGGCACGGGCAATGGCGATTCTCTGCCGCTGCCCCCCGGAAAGCATGAAGCCTCGCTCGCCGATAACAGTATCGTAGCCATCATCCAATTGGCCCACAAAGGTATCCACATGAGCCGCTTGAGCGGCGCCCATTATTTCCTCGCGGGTGGCAGCGGGGTTGCCAAACTGGATATTGGCTAATATGGTATCGTTGAATAAGAACGTTTCCTGGGTGACCAAAGCAATGTGGCTTCTCAGTGAATGGCTGTTCAAATCATTGATATTTTCCCCATCGATCAGGATCTCCCCTTCGGTAACAATAAAAAACTTGAACAGAAGGTCCGCCAGGGTGGTTTTCCCGGCTCCACTCATTCCCACAATCGCCAGAACATCGGATTTGTTCACCGTCAGGTTAATGTTTTTCAAAACCATCGTCTCCCGCGACGGGTATTTGAACGAAATATTTTTGTATTCGATCTGATGCCGAAAACCGGTTATGTCCATTTTTCCGTCCCGCATTTTTTCCGGTTCTTCATCAAGAATGGAATAAACGCGTTCGGAAGCAGCAATGGCGATTTGAACATCCGTATAGGTTTTGAATAAAATACGCATGGGGTCGTACATCATAAACATTCCCAATACAAACGCAAAGAAGGTTCCCTGGGTCACTTCCCCGCTCAAAACCTGAGCTCCACCATACCAGAGAACGACAGATCCCCCCACCACACCCAGAACTTCCATTAGGGGAGAAGTCAATTCAGTGTATTTGACATTTTTTCTCATATTTTCGAGAAAATCTTGATTGTGCTTATCCAATTTTTTCTCTTCAATTTTTTCCAAGCCGAAGGCCCGGACAATTTTGACCCCGGAGAAAGATTCCAGCATGGTGGAATTGATGTCCGCAATGATCTCTTGTCCTCTTCTTCCCAAATGCCGCAGTTTTCTTCCCACGATAGAAACAGGAATCAGGGCAAAGGGAATCACAAAAATAGCGATAAGAGCCCAATCCCATATGAGATACAATACCCAGAACATCAATCCCAAAAACATAACGGAGCTTT
>JAUVMD010000100.1 GCA_030600405.1 Nitrospirota bacterium | reverse complement strand
TTAGATTTTGTTCCGCTTCATCCTGCGATATTGGATTTTAAGGTCCAGCTTTTTTTTCCGTCGGACAGTTCTATTTCATACCAGTTCTCTTTTTCTTGTGAGATAGAAACGAGGGTTCCCTTATGCAGTTGGAATAAAGTCACCGGGGTGGACTTCCATCCCGAATATACGTCGATTTGTTGGGAAAGGATGACCCCGATGGATGAATGGGTTTCCTGATGCCAACGAAAACCGGTTGAGACCAGAGCCAATACCAGAAAGACCAGTAGGATGTTTCTGGCCGACTGGGTGGCTGGGGTCTGGTGGCGCAACCCAACGATCCATCCGGTGATGATGTAGATCGATAATTTCATGAGAAGATTTTAGCATTAAAACCCTTGCGGCGGTTCAACAAGAGTCAGCGGGCAAGGTGTTCCAAAAATAAAAGGGTTTCTCTGGAAAAAAAGAGAAACCCTTTAGAATGGTTGGAATTGTTTGACAGTTTACCGCCGGGTACCCATCACCCTGAGAAGCATGAGAAACAGGTTGATGAAATCCAGGTAAAGTTTCAATGCTCCCCGAATCGCCTCTTTGGTATCTTCCTCGGTGCCTTCGTTACCCAGGATATTCATTTCCTTGATTTTCTGGGTATCGTATGCAGTCAGTCCGACAAAAATCAAAATTCCCGCGTAGGTAATGATCCAGTATAGCGCCGAGCTGTTCATAAACATGTTCACGATGGACGCGAGAATGATCCCGATCAAACCCATAAAGAGGAAACTGCCCCATGAGGTCAGGTCCTTCTTGGTGGTGTAACCGTAAAAACTCATCGCTCCGAACATGCCCGCCGTCACCAGAAACGTGGAGGTCAGAGAGGCGGTGGTGTACAGCAGAAACAGCGGCGCCAGGGTGACGCCGTTCAAGCCGGCATACAGGAAAAAAACCCCCATCGCCTGGCTGGCCGACATGCTCATGACGCGGGCCGCAAGATAAAACACCAGGCCGATTTCAACGATCAACAGACCAAAGAACAATATGGGCTGGGTTACCAGGATTTGGAGAATCGTTTCGCTGGTGCTGACATACCATGACATCCCCCCGGTCAGCGCCAGACCGACACCCATCCAGTTGTAGACTTGCACCATGAAGCGCTGTTGTTCCGCGGCGATGGCATCCTGGCCCATATATCTCGGTTTGGAATAATCTTCCATTATTGAAACTCCTTAAAATTTATGTGGGAGAATGAATTCGAAATTAATTGCTCTTCTAATGAATAAAATGCCAATCTCCCCCTGTCAAGGCACTAGAGGATCTTATGAAACAGAGGGTTAATGCTCAACCTTTTTTATTGTATCAAAAATTGATGGGGTGTCGGCTTATTTTTCGCGCACCAAGCGTTCGCCCGTTAAACAAAGCAACCCGGCGAAAATCAACCATTGAAACCGCTCGGTCCAGCGCTTGCGGTGGGAGGACTTTAACTCTCTCTTCTCCATGGATTGCTGAATCTGTTCCAGATAGATGGTGCGCAGGTCCATATCGCCATGAACAGAACGCACGTAAGTGCCTCCGGTGCTTGCAGGGTTCCTGGTATGAGATGAGACGGGTCATTGGGCGACGGACCCGTAAACTCGACAGGAATTTTTGGGAAGTTGTAGAACCCGATGGCATCCGCCCGGAACTTGAACCAGAACGTCTCTTCCTGTTGTCCCTCGACTTCTTTGGCTCAGATGTTCCTCGATCCACATATTCAAACCCTTTTCCAAAATAGACGGTAGGATCCGGAGGAAGAACATGAATGCCGGCATCGTGGCGGACGACGATGGAGTAGGTGACGATATCTCCAATGGTGACCTGGCGTTGGCTGACACGGGTTTCAGTTGAAATGGGGGATTGGGCTGTTGCGCCCGCAAAAACCGGCAGAGGTGCCAACCACAATCCCATCACCGCCAGCAATCCTCCCCAGCAATTCAATAAGGCAAGAGGGGTATGCTTCATTATGCTCATTACAGTTAGGAGGTCTTTGATCGGCTCCGGCATTGTTGTATTTGAGTTTCTGATTTCTGGACTCGGTGTTCCTCCGGTTGCGCGGTTTTAGCGTGCAGGAACCAAACCACTGCGTCGTCGCATTTTCCAAGCTCGACATAGAGTGTGGCGATGTCAAAAGAGACTCGGGAACGGGTTTCCATATCCACCTTTTGCGTGTCCAGATATTTTTGATAGTGTTCGATCGCTTGCCGCTTGAGTCCCTTGTCTTTCAACTCTTCAGCAATCATCACCAACTGCGGTCCCCATGTGGTTTTGTCCGTTCCTTTTACGAATGTCTTTTTGATGAACATGGCAATGAACACACCAAAGGCCATAATGGTGACAAACGTCAACCCGATCACGAAGACTTTTAGTTTGGTGCTCACTCCCGCCGTCGGCAACCAACCACCGGAAGTTTCGCCGGGTTCCGGTTCACGGTTCATGGGCGGCAATTTGCGGCTGCTGGGATCGTCAATTTCGTCTGGTGTTGACATCGTTAGTGCCTCTTTTCTCTCATTTTAAAGAACCGAATCAGCGGTTGGGTCAATGACTGGTTGGTACGGACTTCTATGATGTCCACTCCGTTGGCATAGAACTGTTTTTTCCGATCCTGACTTTCCCTTATTTTAAGCTGGGTCCAATGCGCGACCCTTTTTCTGTCACCGGTATCGATTAAAAGTGTTCCTCCGGTTTCCGAATCTTCAAGATGCATCCAGCCCACATCTGGAAATTCGTATTCCCGTGGATCGGTAATGGAAATAGCAATCAGGTCATGCTTCTTCCGGACCAACCGGAGGTTCCGTAAATACCCTTCCGCCTGAAAATCTGAAATCAGGAATGCTACGGATTTTCTCTTTTGCACCCGCAATAAATATTCGAGGGGCAGATTCAAATCCGTGTGACGCCCTTCCGGCACAAAGTTGAGGATGGAGCGGACCATGTTCGGGATGAATTGGCTGGACTGCTGGACGGTGGCGGTGATTTCTTCGATATTCTGGGTCATTAAATAAGTCTTTTACAGAGGATGATTTCAAGGTTAAGGTCAAGTAAACCAACCTTCTAATGCGCCACTTGGCGGATTGAAGATTCGGATATCATATCAACCTCCCCGCCTTCCTACAAGCGGTGGCTTCAATCTTTTAAAATTAACCCTTTACAAAGCAGTTCGATTTTCTAAAATAGGCGCCTTACATCCATTCCAAACAAAGAGGGCAGGAAAGTATTATGGTTGATACAGCAGATTTGGTCAAAGAAGGACTCAATATCGAGAACGGCGAACTCGATTTGCGGGAAAAGGAACTGAAAGACGAGGATATCGTCGAGATCATGAAAAGCGGCGGCATCAAGGGCATCACTGCGCTGTTTCTCGAGTTCAACGAAATCGGCGATGATGGACTTCGGGCGATTATTGAATCCCCAGCCATGAAAAACCTGACCGTCCTCAACTTGTTTAAAAATGAGGTAACGGATGAGGGTATTAAGGCCATGGCCAAATCCAAATCCATGCTGAACCTTTCCGAGTTGATCCTCAGTGACAATAAGGTTGGGGTGGCAGGTGCTCAGGCTCTTGCGGAATCCAATATTATGGGAAACCTAGTTTCGCTGTGGATCGGTGACGGCTTGAGGGATGAAGGGGTGACGGCGATCGCGAACTCCAAAAGCCTGACGCGGCTCAACCAGTTATCGGTGTACCGCAATAACATCGGAGACAATGGAGCAAAGGCCATCGCCCAATCTCAAAACCTGTCCAAGTTGACCGAACTTAATCTAAACTGGAACTTTGTCGAAGCCGAAGGCGCGGTTGCCTTGGCCCATTCCGAAACCCTCAAAAACCTGGAACAGTTAACGATGACGTTCAACCCCATCGGCAATCAGGGCATGAAAGCCATCGCCAATTCGGAAAAGATGAAAAACCTGACTCTGCTTGATCTGTACGAATGCGAGATCACCGATGAGGGCGCCCGCGCCATTGCCGAATCTAAACATCTCAAAAATCTGAAAAGCCTGGTGCTGATTCATAATGACATCAGCGACGAGGTACAGGAATTGATCCAGAACTCTCCCAATCTCCCGAACCTGGAAAACCTGGTTTTCCGGCTGGGGCAGAGCAGTGAGGAGGCCTGAGTCTTAGTCCCCATCCTGAAATACCTTTCTGTCACTCAAAGTTTTTCGCTCCTCGCCATCCTTTTAATTGAGTCGCGCCCGGTTTCGGTTACAATAAATACCTTTTGTTCCACCCAGCGTAACGCCAGGTCCAATATCCTCCTCCCCTTACCAAGGGGAGGACTGAGGTGGGGTTGATTTTTAAACCTGCTCAACGATTCAGGCAACTACAAAAGCAGGGAGGAAAAAAATTATCATAACCTCCCCTGTATCCCCTCCTTACCAAGGAGGGGAAATGGGTTGCAACCCATCTTATATGGGATATAAAGTTCTTAGGGATAACGAGAAAGGTAAACGGGTTTTATGTTTACAGGCGAAAAACCGGATCTGCTGGACATCTGTCCTCTTCGGGAAGACAGCATTTACGTGGTCGGGAAAGACGGCATTCCCCAGCATTATGACGGGGAAGACTGGACTCCCGTGCGCACCGACAATGCCAATCCCCTGATGGGAATTTGGGCCGCGCACGAAAACGATATCTACGCGGTCGGCGTCGGCGGCGTGGTGCTCCACTATGAAGGCAAGGACTGGAAGACGATCGATACAGGGAATTTTGACTCGCTCAACTCAGTTTATGGATACGATTCGGAGCATCTTTTCATATTCGGGGTGGGGGGGCGTGTGTTGTTTTGGAACGGCCATTCCTGGGAGTATCGCGAACCCAATACCATTCACGATCTGTTCGGATTCTGGGGCGAAGATATCGATCATATCCACGCCGTCGGTGGCGAAGGCATTTACCGGTTCTACGACGGCAAAACCTTTCAGCGGCGCGAAGAGTTAACCGAAGAGACCGTCTCCCTCTATGGCGTCTGGGGTACGAGCAACAATAGCGTCTACATCGTTGGGTCCGAGGGTACCATCCTGCATTTCGACGGCGAGGAATGGAAATCCATGGAATCCGGCACCGAGGAATACCTTTTGGCGATTTGGGGCACGGCGGACGATCATATTTTCGCGGTTGGCGACAACGCCATCATCCTCCATTACAACGGAAAGGAATGGAGCCCCATGGAGTCGGGTAACGATAACTACCTCACCAAGGTGCGAGGATTAGGTCCGGACCAGGTTTATGCCTGCGGGGAAAACGGCGCCGTTCTGCGTTACGACGGCAAAAAATGGAACGACCATTCGCTTTAAATGAGTTGACAGGTTTATATATGAAAGGAAGTTAAGCATGAGCAGTCTGACCACCAGCCACTTGCTGTCCGTGTACGGATTTGGCGAAGACAATGTGTTTGTCGGCGGTGCCGAGGGAACCATCCTGCATTACGACGGCAAGCAATGGACGAAAATGGATTCCGGTGGACGCTGGACCATGAAGCGGATGTGGGGCAGCGCGCCGGACAATCTGTACGGGGTGTGCACCGACGGCAAAATTCTGCATTACGACGGCAAAGTGTGGAAGCCGGAGGATACAGAAAGCTTTCCACCCATGTCCGCCATCTGGGGCCGGGGACCGGAAGATATTTTTGTCGGCTGCCGGTTGGGAAAAATCGGCCGCTGGAACGGTTCCCAATGGAAGTTCATGAGTTCGGGCACCAACACCGATGTCGCCAGCTTGTGGGGCAATGAGGAGTGCATGTACGCGGTCGGGTTCGATGGCTTGGTCCTGCGTCTGGTAGGCGATCATTGGGAACGATTGACCTTCAACTCCAACGCCGAGTTGTACAGCATTTGTGGGTTCGGATCGGACAATATGTATTTCTGCGGATCCGACGGCAC
>JAUVMD010000338.1 GCA_030600405.1 Nitrospirota bacterium | reverse complement strand
TTTCCGATGAGATCCTTGCCACTCCAATCTTTCATCGATGAATCCATTGGTGAGCTCACGTAGTTTAGAAAAATTCTGCATCATGTCCGGTCATTGGTTTTGGTCTGGGGGTTTAAAATCAATAAGTCCCTGCTGACCTTTGGGTTTTAATCCCCGGCGATTGGCGGATTTCAAAATTTGATTCAAATCCTTCTTCTCGGATTTTGGTTTTTGAGGTGGATTCTGCTTTCCGGGAACTGGCTTTGGGGATGCACTGGGGTTTGGGATTTTTGAGTTCGCCATCAGAGGTTGGGAAAAGGTTTTCATCAGCTGCCTCATTCCCATGGCTCGGGAAGAGGACGTCAACACGACCGAAGGATTCCGGCATTTCGGGCAGACTTGATGTTTGCGCACCCGCCGCCAAATGGAATAGATGACTCCCGGAAGAATATACAGAAGCCACATGAAAATCTCAACCACCCACAATCCGCGATTGGCATCAATGGGATCGCGCTGGCAACCGCATTCCATACAAACGTATTTCTTGGCGAAGTCGATACCACCCACTTTGAGTGTTTTCTTCATGGCGCTCCTCAAATAAACCCTATCTATTTTATCTTAAGGGAACTTCACAAAAAAACTATTCATTTCTAACCCGAATTCTGGAACATCTCTCTAGAAAGGCCGAATTTAAGGAAAATCTTACCTTTGGATCAGGTAGAATGGTTGAAGATTACCGGAATCTTGATCCCCAAATCCCTGATTCAGCAACAAAGCTTGGGTGACCTATGAATATTCTTATGGTGACCAACACGTTTATTCCGCATGTCGGGGGTGTCGCCAATTCCGTTGCGGCCTTCACCGAAACCTACCGGCGATTGGGTCACCGTGTGCTGGTGATCGCTCCGGAGTTTGAAAACATGCCGGAAAACGAGATGGACGTCATCCGCGTTCCCGCCATCCAGAATTTCAACGGTAGCGATTTTTCCGTACGCCTGCCAATCCCGGGATATGTCTTCGCTTCGCTGGATGAGTTTCGCCCCGACATCGTCCATTCCCATCATCCGTTTCTGCTGGGCGATACCGCCCTGCTGGTCGCCGCGTCGTTCGATGTTCCTCTGGTATTTACCCATCACACCATGCATGAACAGTACACCCATTATGTCCCGCTGGATTCCCCCCAACTCAAACGGTTCGTGGTCCAGTTGGCGACCGGGTACGCCAATCTCTGTGACCGGGTGATCGCTCCCAGTCAAAGCATTGCGAAAATACTTGAGGGACGCGGGGTGGAAACCGCTATCGAGGTGGTGCCCACGGGAGTGGATGTGGCCACGATGGCGAAGGGTAGCCGCTCCGCCATTCGCCAACGCATGAATATTCCCTCGGAAGCGCTGGTGATCGGACACACGGGAAGGCTGGCGCCGGAAAAAAATTTAAAATTTCTGGCCGAAGCGGTGGCCGAGTTCATTGATTGCCACCCGAAAACCCATTTCCTTGTAGTCGGGGAAGGACCCTCCAGAAACGAGATTAAATCCGTTTTTAAAAACTCCTCCTTGAATTCGAATCTTCACTTTACCGGAAACTTAAAAGAGCAAGACCTGGTGGACAGTTATCATGCCATGGACATTTTTGCATTTGCCTCGAAAAGCGAAACTCAGGGCATGGTCCTGGTCGAGGCGATGGCCGCCGGGGTTCCAGTCGTCGCACTCGATGCACCTGTAGCGAAAGATGTCATCACTCATAATAAGAACGGCTGGCTGATTGAAGACGACGACCCCGCCGCATTCGTCTCCGCCCTCAAACAGGCCTCATCGATTTCCGGAGAAGAACGGGAAAAACTCCAACAGGCTCTGAAGCAGACCGTGGAAGAATTTTCGATGAACCGTTCCGCCGAACGGTCTCTCGCTCTTTATACTACCCTCAGTTCTGAGCAACCCTGCTCTAAAGAGACCGAAGACAGCCTGTGGGATTCGGCTCTGAGAGTGATCGAGGAGGAATGGAAAATCTGGGAAAACATCGCCAGCTCTGCGGAAGCGGCATTCACTGATGACGCTAGTGATGCTTAAATGATCGGATATGTGGAACGCCTATTTTCGAATATTCGCCACTGGCTCAGCCGCAGTGAGTGGGGCATTCGTTTAGCGGGTCTTTCCAAATCGACCGACACCGAATCCGATCCGGGATTGGTGATCCTGCAAATCGACGGCCTGTCCCGAACACAATTGGAAACTGCATTGAAAAAGGGCAAAATGCCCTTTCTGAATCGCCTTATCAAACAAGAAGGGTACCGGCTCCATACCCATTTCCCCGGAGTGCCTACCAGTACCCCTGCCATTCAGGGTGAATTGTTTTACGGAGTCAAGCGAGTGGTCCCCGCCTTCAGTTTCCTGGACCGTCAAAACGAAAAAATCATGCGCATGTTTGAACCCGACGCTTGCGCCCATGTGGAGAAAATTCTCGCGCAAAACGATCCCGGACTTTTGGAGGGCGGCAGTTCCTACTCGAATATTTTTACCGGCGGCGCGACAGAATCTCATTTCTGCCCCGGCACGATTGGTTGGAGCGGCCTCCTGAAACTCAGCAATCCGTTATTTCTTTTGTATTTGATC
>JAUVMD010000140.1 GCA_030600405.1 Nitrospirota bacterium | reverse complement strand
GCCATGGCCATCAAACCTACTGATGACTGGGGTCTGTTCTGGCTCACCGCTCCAGCGGATAATAAATTGTTATTGATGAATCCGCGAACCGGTTCAGTAGAAGCTTCAATCGATGTCCCGGGAGAACCGCATGGCCTGGCACTCAGCCCAGACGGGAAAAGCGTCTATGTCGGGCAGCGGGGTCTGAACCAGATAGCGATGATCGACACCGCCAGCCGGACAATCGTTAAAACCACGCCCTTGGGCCAGCGTCCGGATATGGTTGCCATCAGCTCGGACGGCAAAACTGTTTACGTTGCGATCCGGGATGAAAACAAATTGGCTGTAGTTTCCGCTGCCGATCTGAGCCTCACCACTAAGGTCGACACTGATGGTGAAACACATGGAGTGGCCTATCGGGATTGAAAAACTGAATAGGTTCCAACCCGGTCGCCAATAAGAATCGGCGGCCTGCGAAAAAAAAAAATAAAAGGGCCTGGCCGGACAGCCAGGCCCTTTTTGGTTTGGTTATTGATTTGAGGGTATGGAAATAAGACAAATTGCTTACTAGATTTAAATGCTTTAGCTCTATTAATTTATAACCCGCACTTCATTGTTTCCCACCTTTGGCCGATTGACGCACCCATTCCGGAAGGCTCGGTCGGCATTCCCCAGTCGGTTGAACACCGGGAAGCATTGCATGGTAAACTCAAATAATAAATAACTGGATTCCCTCTTTCCGTTCCGGACAGGGGGAGCTCCCTTTTCGCCAAAGCCGTGCGTATTCAAATCCTTTTTCTGCTGGGAACAGGCATAATGATTTTCCTGGTCGGACAACCGGTCCGGGCGTTTCATCCGGATGTCTACACACCGCGCGTTCCTCCGGAGCAGTTGGAGGAAATCCAGGAGATCGAAAGTCCTTTCGAAACCACGCCGGAGCGGATCGAGGCTGGACGTGAGATCTATTTCGGAAAAGGGTTGTGCGTCACCTGCCACAGCAAAAATGGCAAAGGGGTGCGGATGCCCGGCCACGCGCCACGCAGTTTTACCGATCCCCAATGGCAGGATGCCCGCACCGACGGGGAATTGATGTGGGTGCTGAAAAACGGCAGTCCGGGAACCGGCATGCCCAAAAGGGTCGGTAAGGATATTACCGAGGAAGAAGGCTGGAACGTGATCCAGTTTATCCGTACCTTTCGAGGTCAATGAGGTTGTCTTATGCCGAAATCAATTGAAAATGGGCTGCTAATTGTTTCACTCACTCCTCTCTGTTGCAGGGGGTGAATTACGGGCGTATGATATTGCCGTTCGGTATCAAAAACGCTATCCCAAAAATCCTCAAGCATCATATCCTCGATTTCCGGGAGGGGGATTGGGAAGGGATTTGAAAATCCAACCGAGGAGAGTCATCCATGAAGCCTGTTTATTATTTTGCCCTATGCGCGGTCTTTCTTTTCGCTTGTTCCGGGGAAAAGGAACAACAGCCCGCTGAATCCAAAACAGATACAGCTACGGCCGAGGACACGTCTTTTTACGCGCCCTTGCCGGCAGGGATTTATCCTCAGGACAACCCCTGGTCGCAGGAAAAGGAAGATCTGGGCAAACTGCTTTTTTTTGATCCCCGGCTCTCCGGAGACAATTCGATCAGTTGCGCTTCCTGCCATCACCCGGATAAAGGATGGGGCGACGGTCTGCCACGCGCCATAGGATTTGGCGGCAAGGAGTTGGGACGCCATTCGCCGACGGTGATCAACAGCGGTTACTTTGAGGTTCAAATGTGGGATGGCCGGGCGCCTTCACTGGAAGCACAAGCCAAGGGTCCCATTCAGGCCGCCGTAGAGATGAATCAAAAGGTGGATGAGCTGATCGGCGAACTCAACGCCATACCGGAGTATCAGGAGATGTTCAGCAAGGTATTTGGTGAGTCGGGCATTACTCTCGACAACATCGCCGCCGCTATCGCCACGTTCGAACGCAGCGTGGTTTCCAAGAACTCCACGTATGACCAATACATGCAGGGAGACAAAAACGCCATGTCGCCTGCGGCTGTTAACGGCATGCAGCTGTTTTTCGGCAAGGCCAAGTGTAGCATCTGCCACAATGGTCCGGCTTTGACCGACAGCGGATTTCATAACATCGGTCTCAAGCAACACGGTCCGCTTACTGAAGACCTGGGGCGTTTCAACATTTCTAAAGACGATTTTGACAAGGGTGCCTTCAAGACACCGGGACTGCGTAGTGTGTCGCAAACTGCGCCTTATATGCACGATGGCAGTGAAGCGACGCTGAAAGACGTGGTAAACTTTTACAACCGGGGCGGGGATGTCGCGGAAAACCGAACTTCCCTGATTACGCCGCTGGAGTTAAGCGAACAAGAAGTGCTGAAGTTGGTCGAGTTTCTGAAAGCGCTCGATGGCGAAACCCTCAATGCAACGATCCCGAAACTTCCGGCGATGGTCGAAACGGAGAAGGCTAAGGCTAAGACCAAGGCAAAGACCAAGACCAAGACTAAGGCCAAGACCAAGACCAGCAAGAAGAAGACTTAAGCCGTCGAATAAAGAGGTGACGGTATGCAGTTTCAATATTGGAAGCGATGGGTTCCGGGATGGCAGGTTTGTTTAATAGGGATACTGCTGGTGGGGCTGGTTCTGCCCGGTCCGGTACGGGCCAAGCATGAAAAGGGGCATGAAGAGCCTTCCAGCATCTGTCCGCAACCGCGCAAAACCGTGACGGCTCCCGACGAATATTTGAAACTGAAGAATCCGTTGGAGGCCACGCCGCAGAATATTCTGGCTGGGAAAACGCTGTTTCAGATAGACGCCAAGCCCAGCGCCTGTAGGATTTGTCATGGGATCAGCGGCGATGGCTTGGGCATCCTGTTCCGCCAGGTGCAACCCAAGCCGCGAAACTTCACCTGTATTCACACCATGGATGACCTTCCGGACGGCCAGTTGTTCTGGATCATCCAAAACGGTTCACCGGGAACGGCCATGCCGTCCTTCAGTTATCTGGCAGACGACCAAGTGTGGCAACTGATCCTGTATCTCAGAAGTTTTTCTGAAAAGAAATAACTTTAAACTTTTTTGGAAAATTGCATGAGGTTTAACGAAACACGCTTTTTAATTGTATTGAGCCTGTGGTTTTTTTGGGGAGGGATGGCTCCGGAGATGTCACACGCTGTTGAAGGAGTTTCCCAAGAGAGCGTATTGCTAGCCATGCACCAAGGTCGTCCTCACGGCGGCCGCCACGAAAGGCACCAACAGCACCACGGCATGGGACGTGCCGGACAGGGCATTTGCCCGCAAACCCGGACCATTGCCCAGGCGCCGGACAAGATCGCTCAACAGAAAAATCCATTAGAATCCAACGCGGAAAATTTCATCAAGGGGGAATCGCTCTACCAATGGACGGCGGAACCCAACCCGTGCAAGATCTGCCACGGACCCACCGGTAACGGGCTTGGGATGATGACGCAGGGATTGCCCGCCATGCCCCGCAATTTCACCTGTTTACAAACCATGAATGAGATTTCAGACGGGCAGATGTTCTGGATCATCAAATACGGTTCGCCCTCCACCGGCATGCCCGCCTATAAATTTTTATCCGACGACGAAATCTGGAAATTGATTTTATATATCCGGCATTTCGAGCAGAAGAAAACCCGCGCTCAATAATTGGAGCGGCGTTTTTCGAATTTGTGGGAGTGAATCACCTTGTGCGCGTCCTTAGCCAGTTGCTGGAGTCCTGTTTGGTTTGTAGCTTCCATTTTCTTTTTTAAATCAAGTGCATCCAATTCAAGGATTTGATCATTAGAAGGCACTATGAGGAGTTTGTTCTGCCGTACCAGATAGATTCGACCCTCTGTTCGGATAAATCTTGGCCGTTTTGTATGAAAAATAGTCCGGCGGAATACAAATATAAAATCGACATCGAATTGTTTGCCTAATTCCTTTAAAATCCTCTTGGAGAGATCCAATTCATTAGAAATAGAGCCTGCTTTATAATCCTTTCCTCTTGTAGACGGGGCGATCCGGGCGGGGTCGAGTCGCACCAAATATTTCTTTATAGCTTTTTCATTGTTTAGAGCTTCTTTAATACACCTCAAATTTGCTACTACCGCTTTGTCGATACCACCCATTCCAGGTTCCGGGTTCAAATAAATGCATCCTCCTTCATCTGGATAACAATCTCGAATCACGGTCATGGATTTTGGGAACACAAACGGTTTGACGGCTGTATCAGATTTTCGGAAATCGAAAAGATCGTCTTCAGCGAATACCGGCATACCGGTGGCTGCCAACCACAAAACGGCAAATAACAGGATTGATGAAAATTTTATTTGGGCCATGGTTTACCGGATGGTGAGTTTTTTGTATTTGGAGCGGCGGTTTTCTTCGCGGCCGCCGAGTTCCTTCTTGCGCGTTTCCTGATAGGCCTCGAAATTTCCCTCGAACCATCTTACTTTGCTTTCGCCTTCGAATACCAAAAGATGCGTACAAATCCGATCGAGGAAGAACCGGTCATGAGAAATTACCATCACGCACCCGTTGAAATTGAGGATGGCGTTCTCGAGATTACTGAGTGTGGTGACGTCGAGATCGTTCGACGGTTCGTCGAGCAGGAGCACGTTGCCGCCGCGGCGCAGTAACTTCGCCAGGTGCACGCGGTTGCGTTCACCACCGGAGAGATCGCCAACTTTTTTCTGCTGGTCCGAACCCTTGAAGTTGAATCGTCCAGCGTAAGCGCGGGCGTTGAGGTTGCTGCCGGCGATTTCGATGTGTTCATCGCCGCCCGAGATTTCCTCGTACACGGTTTTACTGCCGTCCAGGTCGTGCCGGTGCTGGTCGACGTAAGAAAGCACCACGCTGGAGCCCAATTCCAGAGATCCGCCGTCGGGTTGCTCCTCGCCGACGATTATGCGGAACAATGTGGTCT